>JASHWA010000309.1 GCA_030044325.1 Bryobacteraceae bacterium | reverse complement strand
CTTCCCGCAGATCGTTGCCCACCGGCTTGCCCAGAATTTTTTCGCGCGAGGTGAAATCCAGCACGTCGTCGATCAATTGGAACGCGATGCCCAGGTTCCACGCGTATTCGCCCAGCCGCGTCTCCGCCGATTCGTCCGCGCCCGCGCTCATCGCGCCCAGCCGCGCGCAGGCGGAAAATAAACTCGCGGTTTTTCGGTCGATGAGTTCCATGTAATCGGCTTCGGTGACGCCGATTTTGCCGATACGCTCCAGTTGCAGCAATTCGCCTTCGACCATCCGCTGCGTCAGCTCGATCAGGACATCGAGCACGCCGAAGCTGCGCTCGCGCAGCGCCACCTGGAACGCCTGCATGTACAGCCAGTCGCCCGCGAGCACGGAGGTGTGATTGCCCCACACCACGTTGATCGACGGACGCCCGCGCCGCGTCTTGGCCATGTCGATTACGTCGTCGTGCACCAGCGTGGCCGTGTGAATCATCTCCACCACCGCGGCCATGCGCACCAGCGCGGGATTTTTCTCGTCAAAAAGTTTTCCGCACAGCAAAACCAGGATCGGGCGCAAACGTTTTCCGCCGCCGGATTGCAGATATTGCCCGATATAAGTGACCGCCTCCACCGACGCGACCGATTCGAGGGCGATCTCACGCTCCACCCGGCTCAGATCGTCGCGCACCAGGTCGAAAATTTCAAGCGCAGTGAGAGAACGGCCTAAATTTCCGAAGGGCATCGTTGTCGTGATCGCGCACCACGGCTGAAACCCGCCTGTGCGCTTCCTATTGAGTTTATCGCAAGCACAACCGGCGAAAATTTTGCGTCGTCGCCTGTTCGATTTCGGCGAGCGTGACGCCGCGCAGCTCGGCCAGCTTGCGCGCCGTTTCAATCACCAACGCAGGCTCATTGCGTTTTCCGCGTTGGGGAACCGGCGCGAGATAGGGCGCATCGGTTTCGACTAAAATTCGATCCGCGGGCGCCATTCGCGCGGCTGCCTGAACGTCGACCGCTTTGGGAAACGTCACGATCCCGCCGAAGCTCAAATAGAATCCCAGCTCGAGCGCCTGGCGAGCCTCCTTCGGCCCTCCCGAAAAACAGTGCATGATCCCTGCGCCGCGCCAGTGCTCGCCGATCAGCGCAAGCGTGTCCGCCCACGCCTCGCGCGTGTGAATCACGATCGGTTTCTCCGCCTCACTCGCGATGCGCATCTGCATAACGAACACTTCGCGCTGCACCTCGCGCGGCGAAAAATCGTAATGATAATCGAGCCCGATCTCGCCCACCGCGATCACCCGCGGATGACCCAGCAGCTCGCGCAATCGCAAAAACGTTTCCGGAGTCGCTTTCGATGCGTCGTGCGGATGCACGCCGGCGGTCGCATAAAAACACGGGTGGCGATCGGCGAGCCGGATACCCGCTTCGAGATCCGGCGGGCCATTGCCGGTCCCGATGGCGACCATGGTGTCCACGCCGGCCGCCAGCGCGCGCTCGATCACCGCGTCGCGATCGGAATCAAATTGCTCGCTGTCCATATGGCAGTGCGAATCGATCACTTCAATCTCGCGCCCACCGGAACATCTTCAAGAAAGCTCACCAGCGCCGGATCTCCCCCCTCGAGCGACGCCGCCACGATCATTCCCTGCGATTCCAGCCCTTTGAGCTTGCGCGGCTGCAAATTCGCCACGATCGCGACCTTGCGCCCGACCAGCGCCTCCGGCTGATACACTCCGGCAATCCCCGCCACAATCGACCGCGCCTTTGGCTCGCCGATGTCCACCTGCAGGTGCAGCAGCTTGTCCGATCCTCTCACCGCCGCGGCTTCGCGCACGATTCCCACGCGCATATCGACCTTCAAGAAATCGTCGATCGCGATTCTTGCTTCCTCTTCCGCTTTGGGAACCGTCTTGCCCAGCACGGCCATCTGCCGCGCGTACTCTTCGACTTCGAGCTCGCGCATTTTTTCAATCGACAGCTTGGCATCCGCGCGCGGGAACACCGCGCTCACCGCGCCCAGCAGTTGCCCCGCCGCAAGTTTTCCCCACTCCAGATCGCGCACGCGAACGTCGGAAACCGGATGGGTGAACCCGATCTGCGACCAGATCTTGGCCGCCGAGTCCGGAATCACGGGCGCGAGCAGCGCCGTCGCGATACGCAGCGCCTCGGCCGCCGTGTACAGCGTCTCGTCGAGCAGCCGCCGCGCTTGTTCGTCAGCCGCCTTGGCCAGCTTCCAGGGCGCGCGCTCCACGATGAATTTATCCACGCGGCCGATCAGGCCCCAAATCGTTTCGAGCGCGCGCGAAAACTCGAATTTTTCAAAACATTCGATCGCGCCCCGCACGGTTTCGTTCGCCGCCTGCGCCACGTCCGCGTCGCCGCGCGAATCCGGCACCGCGCCCCCGCGATATTGATGAATCATGGTGAGCGTGCGGCTCGCCAGGTTCCCCAATCCGTTGGCGAGATCCGAATTGTAGCGCCCCACCAGCGCGTCGTAGCTGAAACTGCCGTCCTGCCCGAACACCACTTCGCGCAGCAGGAAATAGCGCAGCGCATCGGTGCCCAGCACGCGATGAATCGGCGTCGCCCGCACGATGTTGCCGCGCGATTTGCTCATTTTGTCGTTTTCAAACAGCAGCCATCCGTGCGCGAAAATTTTCTTGGGCAGCGGAAGCTCGGCCGCCATCAAAAACGCCGGCCAGTACACCGCGTGGAAGCGCACGATCTCCTTGCCGATCAGGTGCAGATCCGCGGGCCACAGTCCCTCGCCGTGCACCGCCGACAGGTACGTCGTCAACGCGTCGAACCACACGTAAAAAACGTGCTTCGGCTCGTTGGGAACCGGGATGCCCCACTTGACCGACGTGCGGCTGATGGACAAATCCTGCAATCCCTGCTTCACGAACGCGAGCACTTCGTTGCGCCGCGTTTCGGGCTGAATCCACTCCGGCTGCGCTTCATAAAGATCCAGCAGCTTTTGTTGAAACGACGACAGCCGGAAAAAATAATTCTCTTCCGTGACCGTTTCCGTCGGCCGGCCGCACTCCGGGCACGGATCGCCGGGCTGGGCTTCGTTCACGTACAGATTGTCGAAGATGCAATATTGCCCTTTGTACTCGCCCTTGTAAACGTGCCCGCGATCGCGGCAGCGGAGGAACAGGTCCTGGACCGAGCGCGCGTGGCGGTCGCTGGTGGTGCGCTCGAACCGGTCGATCCCCAGGCCCAGAATCTTCCACTGATTGCGGAACTCCTCGGCGATCACGTCGGTGTATTCCTGCGCCGATTTTCCCTGCGCCTCCGCCGCGCGCTCCACGTTGACCCCGTGCTCATCGGTGCCGGTGGTCAGCACGGCGTCGAATCCCTGCATGATTTTCAGCCGCTTGATGGTATCCGCGGTAATGGTCGTATACGCGTGCCCGATGTGCGGAGCCGCGTTGGTGTAGTAAATCGGCGTGGTCAGATAATATTTCATCTCGATTGGGGAGCTGGCTTTTTCTTTAAGAGTTCAGCTTCTCTTTAAGTATGCTTGATTCGCCGCCGCGATCACACGTGCGAGCGGCATCCCGCTGCGCTCGGCCGCTGCGCGGCAATCCTCGAATTCCGGCGCGAATCCGTGCGCCGAAATTTTGACGCGAATCCTTCCAAATTCCGTCTCGACTTCCTCGATGCGCCGCTCCTCGACGCGCCGCTCCGCCGCGTGGATGCGTAGCCCCAGCGTCCCGGTTTCGGCGAAAATCACCTGCGCAAGCCTCTCCTGATCCTGTGGCCGCGCGATCACCCGCAGCAGCGCACCGGGGCGTCCTTTTTTCATCACCAGCGGCGCCACCGACGCATCCAGCGCGCCCGCGCCCATCAGCCGTTCGATCGCGTATCCCAGAATGTGCGGCGAAACGTCATCCAGATTCGCCTCGATCACGCTCACCAGGGTCGCTTCCGCCGCGCGCGCGGCTTCCCCGATGATGGCTCTGAGAACGTTGGGGTGTTCCAAAAAATCGCGGTCGCCCGCGCCGTAGCCGATCGAAAAAATCCGCATCGGAGGCATCGCGCCGAATCCTCGGGCGAGCGTCGCGACGATCGCCGCGCCCGTCGGCGTGGTCAATTCCGCCTCCGGCCCGCGCGCATATACCGGCGCGCCCTGAAGCAGCGCGGCCGTCGCCGGAGCAGGAACCGGCAGCACGCCGTGTTCGGTCTTGACCGTCCCGCCGCCCACGTTGATCGCCGAACTTCGCAGCTCGTCGATTTCGAGCAATTCCAGCGCGACGCACGCGCCCGCGATGTCAGCGATCGAATCCGCCGCGCCCACTTCGTGAAAATGCACTTTTTCGATATCGATCGCGTGAACGCGCGCCTCCGCCTCGCCCAGTTTTTTGAAAATCGCCGCCGCATCGCGCTTCGCCCGCTCGCCCAGCGACGCTTTTTCGATCATCTCCAGAATTCTCGAAAGATGCCGGCGCCGCGCGCCCTCCTCGCGCTCCACGCGGAATTTCGCGGCCGCCACTCCCCCGCGCACCACGCGCTCCACCGACGCGCGCACGTCCAGCGACGCGATGGCCGCGATCACTCGATCGGCCGGCGCACCGGCATCGATCAGCGCGCCTACCGTCATATCGCCGCTGATCCCCGAAAACGCATCCAGGTAGCAGATTTTCACGCAAACAACTCCGGCAAAATTTCCGCCGCCGCGCCGCGCAGCGAAATATCCGCGGCTCCCGTTGCCGCCGTCTCCGCGATATTGATCTCGATCACCTTCGCTCCCGCCGATTTCGCCACGTCCACCAACCCCGCCGCCGGATACACCACCGCGGACGTTCCGATCACCAGAAAAACCTCCGCATTCGCCGCCGCCTGTTCCGCCCGCGACCACACCTCGCGCGGCAATCCCTCGCCGAACCACACCACCCCCGGCCGCTCGATCCCTCCGCAGGCGCAGCGCGGAGGAAGAT
>JASHWA010000308.1 GCA_030044325.1 Bryobacteraceae bacterium | reverse complement strand
ATTTCCGAGCAGGTCCGTGGCTTCCCGCAGACGATCGGCCGCGCGCCGCGAATCGGCGCCGGAACCTTGCGAACCCGCGCGCCGCATATCGTCGACGGCCTGGTGCAAACGGTCGAGGGCCTGTTGCGCGGATTGCCGTCCCTGCGCGCCCGACTGGCTCGATGGTTTCCCTGACGAGGCGCCGCTGGAGGATGAGCTGTTGGACGATGAGCTGCTCGACGATGAGCTGTTGGACTGCGATCCGTTCTGATTTTGATTCTGCGCGAGCTGCTGCTGCAACTGCTGCTCGAGCTGCTCGGCGTCGCGGCGCAGCATCTCCTGCTGCCATTTCTGCTCGGCGGTTTGCTGCGAACTGCGCTGCTGGCCCGCGAGATCCTGCTGGCGGCGCGCGATTTCGTCGAGTTTCTTGAGGGCGTCCTCGATTTGCTGCTGGCGCTCGGCTGCGCTCATCGATTTGGTCTCGGCGGTTTCGTATTGATTCTTTTCGGTGTCGAGCTCGAGATCGAAAAGCTGCGCCAGGTCGCGCGCCGCGCCGCCTCCGCCGCCGCCTCCGCCGCGTCCCCCGAAAGCCACCTGAATCTGGCGGAAAGTAGCTTCGGCGCGCAGCAGATATTGCAGCGCCTTCTGCTCATTGGGAATCGCGTCTTTCCATTTCTGCTGCTCCAACCGCTGCGCGGCCGGTCCCATGGCTTGCGCCGCGCCGACCATATCCTTTTCGAAATCGCTGATGGCCTGCACCGCATCGGTCAGCTCGCGCGCCTGCAGGCGGCCGGAAAGCGTCATGGCCTGATCGCGCAGAGTGGCCTGCGACTGCGAAAGGAGCTTGGAAATATCGGCGGCCTGCTGGGCAGTGGAAGTTTTATCGGCCTGCTGTTTGAAGGTCTGCGAGATGATCTCTTTTTCGCGCTGCGAAATCTGCGCCGAGGGATCGCCACCGCCTCCGCCGCCTCCTCCGCCGCCCGCAATCTGCGATTGCGAATACTCGCGCTCGAACGGATCGGCCTGAATGAACAGCATGTCGGTTTGCGATTGCGCGTTGGAGTCCTTGGCGGTCGCGTAGACGCTGATCAGATCGCCGGGGACGAGCTTGAACTGCTCGAGCGACAGCGTGGTGGAGCCGTCGGCCTGCTTTTCATTTTTCCTGGAGAGCAGATTGAGCGTGGTTTCCGCGCCGCCGTTCACCGAATAGTGCAATTCGACGCTCTTGAGCGCGTAATCGCCGGACGCTTTCGCGGCAAGCGTGACCTCTTCGATGGGGCTGGCGTGATAGTCGCCGTGCGCCGGGCGCGTGAGCGCGATCTGCGGAGGATTCGGCTTACGGGCCTCGATGAAAAAATCCTCGCTGATGCGAACGGGCTGGCCCTGCTCGACGCCCGCGACGTGATAAACGCCGTCCTGGTCCATTTTTACCGTTGCGCGATAGACGTTGCTTGCGCCGCCGGTGAGCGGAATCTTTTGCCCGCTGTCGAGCAGAATCTGGCCGCCCTGAAGCGGACGATCAGTGGAAATTTCGAGCTCGGCCTGAGTGCCCGTGACCGCGCGCAGATCGCCCGCGCGCTCTTCGATCTCGGGCGGCATTTCGGTCCAGGCAGGGTAGTGATAAGTGACGCGAATCTGCTTCACCGCGGGCAGATCGGTGACGCGGATGTGATAATGTTTCGACTCCACCGCGCCGGCGGTGACGTAATATTCGACGTTTTCAGGCACCGCGGCGAGCAGGAACTGGTAGCTTCCGGCGAAACTTCCGGTTGCGGCGGGCTGCATCGGCGTTTCTTCCCACTTGGCGGAGTTTTGAAACCGCGCGTGGAGTTTCACGCTGGGCGATTGAAAGCCGCTGGGGATGGCGGAGATGAGCTGATCGGCCTGGCGGCGCACGACGGCGTCGCCGGGGGTGACGCGCAGGCCGTAAATCGGCGGCCGGTCGCGATGCGGACCGGTCCACAGCAGCGAAGCTCCGTAGCCCAGAAAACCGGGGCCCGCGGCGATCATCCAAATCAAGACGGCGAACGCGCCGGCGCCGGCTGCAAGCGAAACCCACAAGCGCCGGCCGGTGACCAGTTGTTCGGGCTCGGCCGATCGCGCGACTTCGAGGGTTTCCCCGGCGAGCAGTTCGATGAACGGATCGCGGCCGTCGCGTTCGGTGAAGGTGACCAGGCGCTGTTCGAATTGCGGGAACGCGGTTTCGGCCGTTCCCACCGCGCGGCGGCGCGTCAGCCGGTGCAGCGGCCAAACCAGTCCCGCGCCGGCGGCGACGACCAGCGTGAAGATCAGAGCGAAGCGCGCCGCGGTGACGCTGCCTTCAGAAAACGCGCGCGCGTTGGCGATGGTCACCAGCAGGAGGGTCGCGAGCAAAGCGCTGAGCGCAAGAATCGCCGCGCCGCGCAGCACCGTGCTCCAGCGCAGACGCTTTTCGATTCGCGCGATGTAGGCGTGTAGCTGTTCGCGGAGACTCATCGAACCTCCGTTCGTCATTCATAAGGATATCGCAGGACGGCCGTTATGCAATTTTGGCCCTGCAAACCGCGGCCTGACGGCGTTTTTCGGCGGGCGGGGCTGTCCGGACGAATTAATTCTTCAGCGCGCGGCACGCGTTGGCGATGGCGCGTGCGGAAATTCCGAATTTGTCGATGAGCTCCTCCGGTTTTCCGCTGCGCGGGATTTCGCGAACGGCCAGGCGCTCGACGGGCATCTTCAGTGCGACGCTCACCGCATCGCCGATGCCGCCGTGCAGATAATGATCCTCGACCGTAAGCACGCGGCCGCCGCACTGCTCGGCGCACTGGCGCAGCGTTTCGACATCGATGGGCTGCACGCTGAACAGATCGACCACGGTAATGTCTTTCAGCTCGTCGAACGCCTTGAGCGCTTCAAACAGCGTGATTCCGGCTGCGACCACCAGCGCGCGATTGCCGCGCCGGAGCACCTTGGATTTTCCCAGCTCGAATTTTTCCTCGGGTCCGTAAATCACGGGAGTTTTCGGACGGCTGGTGCGAATGTAGACGGGCCCTTTGACGGCGACGGCAAGCTCGACGGCCCGCCACGCGCTGGTCGCATCGGAAGGATAGAGCACCGCGAAATCCGGCTGGGCCGTGGTCATCGCGATGTCTTCGAGACCCATCTGGGACGGTCCGTCTTCGCCGATCGAAATTCCGGCGTGCGTGCCCACCAGCTTGATGTTGCTTCCGCTGATCGCGGCCATGCGGATAAAGTCCGCGGCGCGCGTCATGAAACACGCAAAGGTGGAGGCGAAGGGAATCTTTCCGGCCGCGGCCAGTCCCATCGCCGCGCCCACCATGTCCTGTTCGGCGATGTAGCCCTCGAAAAACCGGTCCGGCGCGACCGCCTGAAACTCTTCCGTGTAGGTCGAATTTTTGACGTCGCCGTCGAGCACGACCACCAGCGGATTCGCCTTGCCGAGCGCGGCCAGCGCATCGCCGAACGCCTTGCGCGTGGCTTCCGGTTGCGATTGGGTGGAATAGGGAAGATCCGCGATTTTGAGGCGCTGGCCTTGCGGCGGCGTGAAAGGCTCGGGGAGATTCGGATTCCAGGTGGTGTCGTGACCTTGAAGGCTCTGTTCCATGTCCGCGACGATTTTCTGCGCGCGATCCGGCTCGATGGCGTGACCGTGGAATCCGTTTTTATCTTCTTCGCCGGGGATTCCTTTGCCTTTAAGCGTACGCGCGAGAACCACGCTGGGCCGATCGCGCGTGAGCTGGGCCTTCTGATAGGCGTTCTGCAACTCTTCGATATCGTGACCGTCCACGGGGATGGCGTTCCAGCCGAAGGCTTCGAAGCGCTTGCGATACGCTTCGATATCGTGACCATCCATGGTCTCTTCGCTCTGGCCGAGGCGATTGATGTCGATGGTGGCGCACAGATTGGCGAGCGCGTAATGCGCGGCGACGTGCGCGGCTTCCCACACCGAACCTTCCGCCGATTCGCCGTCGCCCATCAAGACGTAGACGCGCCGCCGCGAGTAATCGAGGCGCGCCGCGAGCGCCATTCCGATGCCGGCGGGCAATCCCTGGCCGAGCGATCCGGTGGCGACGGGGACAAACGGCAGGCGCGGCGTCGGATGACCCTCGAGGTTTGATCCGAATTTACGCAGCGTCAGTAATTCCTTGCGCGGAAACAGTCCCGCTTCGGCCCATGCCGCGTAAAGAATCGGCGCAGCGTGACCTTTGGAGAGAATGAAAATGTCATTGGCCGGATTGCGCGGGTTTTTCGGGTCGTAGCGCATGGTCGAGAAAAACAGGACGGACATGATTTCGGCCGCGGAGGCGCACGAAGTCGGATGACCGCTGCCCGCGGCCGTCGTGGCGCGGATAGAATCGATTCGCAACTGGGTGGCTTTGTCCTGAAGAAGCTGGCGTTCGATGGAAATAGCAGGCACGTTGACTCCTTTGGCATTGGATGCGCAAGCGGGGAGAGAGATAACGCGGCAAATCCCAGATTTTCTCGGCGAACAAAAAGAGATCATCACGGTTGCGTTAGAAATTAGTTGAAATTTCGCATCCGAATCGCGTTAAAATTCATCGTAGTCGTTACAGTTCGTAAAGGACATGAAAGATCCTGCGAGCCTCACCCCCAGGCGACGCTGTGTTCAATCAGTACGACCTGGTTCGCAATCTCTTCGGAGATGCCCAGAAGAGAAAACTTCAGGGCGCGACGCAAGATGTCTGTGGAAACAACGACATTTTCCGAAACGTCGTCCTTTCACCCATCGTCTTACAGTGCATCTGCGCGCCTTGGCGCAACAGGTGTGTTTTAAATCCGTTAAATGAGCCGGGAGACAAATATGCCATCAAGCAGTAGCGGATCGAATGTGCTGGAAAAACAGGACGTCAATGCATTCCTTCAAGCCGAGCGCGCTCGGCTGAGCATTCAGGCTGGGTTAGTACAGCTCCACCACTTCAAGAAACCGGTGGAGCGTTCCTTTAAAGCAGAGGAGCGCGAAAAGGTCACGATTCTGTTTGGCGGCCTCACCTGGAAGCACGAGAAACTGATTCAGGCGGTATTTAAAGGTTGCGGCTACAAGTGCGACATCGTCCCCACGCCGGACGTGGCGGCGTTCCAGGCCGGCAAGGAATATGGCAACAACGGCCAATGCAATCCGACTTATTTCACGGTCGGAAACCTGGTTCAGTACCTACAGAACCTCGAAAAGCAAGGGATCCCGCGCGAAGACATTATTAACAACTACGTCTTTTTCACGGCCGGTTCCTGCGGCCCGTGCCGGTTCGGCATGTACGAGGCGGAATATCGCTTCGCGCTGCAAAACGCCGGGTTCGACGGCTTCCGCGTGCTGCTTTTCCAGCAGCAGGAAGGAATCAAGGCCGGTTCCGGCGAGCCGGGACTCAAATTCACCGTCGATTTCGGAATGGGCATGCTCAACGCGCTGCATGCCGGCGACACATTGCAGGATCTGATTCACCAGATTCGGCCGTATGAAGTGAACAAGGGCGAAACCGATAAGATTTTCGGGGAAGTAGGCGACGAGATCGCCGCCTGCCTGCGGGACCGGCCTCCCTATGAAATTCTCGAGAGCACCAAAGGATGGGTCAACCGGTATCTTTCGCGGCCGGAGAAGAAGAAGCTCAAGAACACGCTGAACACGCTCGGAAAGATTCGCGAGAATCTGTACGGGAAAGTGTGGCTGGACGCGCTTGAAAATTCGCGCCAGAAGATGAACTCGATCGACGTCGATCGCACCCGCGTAAGGCCGATCGTCAAAATCACCGGCGAATTCTGGGCGCAGACCACCGAGGGCGACGGCAACTTCAATATGTTCCGCTTCCTGGAGCGCGAAGGCGCGCAGGTGCTGGTGGAGCCCATCGCGACGTGGGTCGCTTATCTTCTGTATCAGGCCAAGTTCAACGCGCAGCGCCGCAAAGACGTGCAGCAGTACAGCACGCAAAAGAAGTTCGCCGCGGAGATCGCTTATCACAAGAAGGCGTTCGGCCTGGCGCTCGGCGAGGTGATGTGGCAGCACTTCTATCATCGGGTGATCCGCAAGCTGGGAGGAATCACGCACGAGCTGGTTCCGCAGCCCGAGCTCGACAAGCTGGCGCATCCGTTCTACAACCGCTACGCGCGCGGCGGCGAAGGGCACCTCGAAGTGGGCAAGAACGTTTACTACACGATTCATCACCTGTGCCACATGGTGCTGGCTTTGAAGCCGTTCGGGTGCATGCCTTCGACGCAATCCGACGGCGCGCAATCGGCCGTGATCAATCGCTACAAGGACATGATTTTCCTGCCCATCGAAACCAGCGGCGAAGGCGAAGTGAACGCGCACAGCCGCGTGCAGATGGCGCTCGGCGAAGCCAAAGCCAAAGCCAAACTGGAATTCGAGCAGTGTCTGGAGAAAACCGGAAAATCTCTCAACCAGATTCGCGATTACATCGAAGATCATCCCGAACTGAAGCGTCCGTTCTACAAGGTGCCGCACGTGGAAGGAATCGCGGGCACCGCGGCGCAATTCGTCCTGCACGTGTCCGGGCGTATGGAGCGCGACAGCGGGTTGTTCCGCCGCTCCCGCGTTCGCGTGAAGGAATCCGTGGCCGCGTAGTCTCGAAAATTCAGGAAACGGAGAGCCGAAATGGGAGCACGATTCAGCGTCGGCCTGGACGTAGGTTCGACCACCGTAAAAGCCTGCGTTCTGGACACCGCGAGCGATTCGATCGTCTGGCGGGATTATCAGCGCCATGAAACCAAGCAGCCGGAAAAGGTTCTGGAATTTCTCCGCCGGATGGAAAGCGAAGCGGGAATCGGCAAGGACACCACGCGCATCTTCATGACGGGTTCCGGCGGCACCACGCTCGCCGAACGGATCGGCGCGAAATTCGTGCAGGAAGTCACTGCCGTGTCGCTGGCCGTCGAGAAACTTCACCCGGAAGTGTATTCGGTGATCGAGCTGGGCGGGCAGGACGCGAAAATCATCGTCTTTAAAGACGACGACGAGAGCGGACGCAAGAAGAAAATTCCGTCGATGAACGACAAATGCGCCGGAGGCACGGGCGCGGTGATCGATAAGATCAACGCGAAGCTCAAAATTCCAGTGGAAGAGCTGGCCAACCAGGGATACGACGGAATCAAGCTGCACAAGGTGGCCGGAAAGTGCGGAGTATTTGCGGAAACCGATATCAACGGCCTGCAAAAGGAAGGCACGCCGCCGGATCAGCTTATGGCTTCGCTGTTTGAAGCCATCGTGCTTCAAAACCTAAGCGTGCTCACGCGCGGCCACACGCTTCGTCCGCACGTGCTGCTGCTGGGCGGACCGAACGGATTTATTCGCGGGATGCGGGAGGCCTGGGTCGCCAACATTCCCAAGATGTGGAAGGAGCGCAAGGTCGAAATTCCGGAAGGCTCGACGCCGGACCAGTTGATCAAGGTTCCGCAAAACGCGCAGTATTTCGCGGCCATCGGCGCGATCGAGTTCGGCAAGGACGAAGAGGAAGAAATCGGCCGCTACGCCGGAACGGAGAGTCTGTCTTATTACATCGATTTCGGCCGCGCGGAAGAAAAAGCCGCGGCGGGCGGCCGCGGGCTGGTGGGCTCCAGTTGCGAGCTCGAAGGTTTCGAAAATACGTATCGCCGCAACAAATTTACTCCGGCGACGTTCTCCCGCGGCCAGGTGGTGGCGGGATGGGTGGGCGTCGACGGAGGGTCCACTTCAACCAAAGCCGCG
This sequence comes from Bryobacteraceae bacterium, assembly GCA_030044325.1. GTDB lineage: Bacteria > Acidobacteriota > Terriglobia > Bryobacterales > Bryobacteraceae > Palsa-187. The sequence continues at coordinate 1,806 of JASHWA010000308.1, read as the reverse complement.
CTGCTCGATGAGAACGGCGATATTCTGTGCAAGGCGTACCAGCTTTCAAACGGCAACCCCATCGAAGATACCAAGCAGATGTTCGACAAGCTGCGCGCGCAGGTGGAGTCTCAAGGCGCCAAGCTGGAAGTGCTGGGCGTGGGCACCACCGGCTATGCGAAGGATATTTTAAAAGATGTCCTGCACGGCGATGTGGCGCTGGTCGAAACCGTCGCCCACACCGAGTCGGCGGTTCGTTTTTACGACGATCCGCACGTGATCGTGGACGTGGGCGGCCAGGATATCAAGCTGATCGTTCTGAAAAACGGCCGCGTGAAGGATTTCAAACTGAACACGCAATGCTCGGCTGGAAACGGCTATTTCTTGCAATCGACCGCGGAAGCCTTCAACGTTCCGATCGAGCAGTTCGCGAGCCAGGCATTCGCGGCGCAGAGCATGCCGGTTTTCGGCTACGGCTGCGCGGTGTTCATGCAGTCCGATATCGTGAATTTCCAGCGCCAGGGATGGAGAGCCGAAGAAATTCTGGCGGGCCTCGCCGCGGTTCTGCCGAAAAACGTGTTTTTGTACGTCGCGAGCATTCCGAATTTAGCCAATTTGGGGACCCGCTTCGTGCTGCAAGGCGGAACGCAGAATAATATGGCCGTGGTCAAGGCCGAGGTCGATTTCATCAATCAAAGCTTCCGCGCGGCCGGCAAAAAACCCGAAATCATCGTGCACGAGCACTGCGGCGAATCGGGCGCCATCGGCGCGGCGGTCGAATCGATCCGCCTGTGGAAGAACGGCCACGAGACGACCTTTATCGGCCTCGACGCGGTGCGCAAGATCAACTATCGCACCACGCGCAACGAAGACACACGCTGCTATTTCTGCAAGAACAACTGCCTGAGAACGTTTATCGACGTCAACACCAACGGCGACGGGACGGCCGAGCCGGTGGTCAACATTCAAAAGACCGAATCGCTGCAATCGATCCCGCAGCCGCTCACGCAAATTCAGATTTCGATCGGCTCCAGCGAGACGGTACAGCTTCCCGAGCCGAAGTTCCAGGATCGCAAGACCAAGGTCCCCTTGAAAGTGGGCGAGCAGCGGCTGATTATCGCCACCTGCGAAAAGGGCACCGTCGAAGATATCGACGAGATGAAAGGCATCAAGGGGAACCTCGACGCGGTCAAAGCGAAGTATCCCAATCTGGTCGAGTGGGCCTCGCGCGAAGCGTTCCGCTTCCGCAAAGCCGACGTTCTCTCGGATCCGGCCCCGCAAGTCAGGTGGTGGGATACCAAGAAAGGCGAGGTTAAGAAGCGTATCGAGCGGATGGAGGCCCGGAAAAATTTCCGCATCGGCATTCCGCGCGTGTTCTACATGTACTCGCACGCGCAGATTTTCAATGGATATTTCCAGGCGCTGGGGATTCCGTCGGAAAATATCGTTTATTCGGATTACACCAGCAGCGATTTGTATCGCGCCGGCGCTAACCGCGGGGCGGTGGATCCGTGCTTCCCGGCGAAGGTCGGGATTTCGCACGTTCACAATCTTCTGTTTGTGAAGACGCTCAAGAAGAAGCTCGACATCATTTTTTATCCGATGTTCGACGTGCTTCCCACCAAGCTGGTTCAGCTCCAGGGCTCCAACGCCTGTCCGACGATTACCGCGAGCCCGGAGACCGTCAAGGCGGCGTTCACCAAGGAAACCGACGTTTTCGCCGAGCACGGCGCGAAGTACCTGGATCCGATCATCAACATGGCGGACCGGAAGCTGTTCGCGCACCAGATGTTCGACGCGTTCAAGGATTATCTGGGGCTGAGTCCG
>JASHWA010000307.1 GCA_030044325.1 Bryobacteraceae bacterium | reverse complement strand
GGATGGACGTAGAGATGGCCGTTCGCGCCGACGGAAAAATAGCCCTTGCCCCAACTGGCGACATCGTAAAGCTCGGCCGCTTCCGCGGTGGTCCAGCGATCCGCCGGCTCGCGGACTTTAGCTCCGTTGGTGAGAATTACGGTGGCCATGCAATTTTAAGTGTCTATGGAATTGACGCATAGAGCAAGTACAAAAGTACCTAAGGCGCGATTTTTTTCGAAAAAAATCTCCCGCGGGCGATGAGCGGAGCAAAGGACAACTTTCATTCAGCCCTTGAAACGCTCGTCAGGAGGCGCCATGCGTCGTTGGTCCGCTGGATTCGTTCTCACCGGTTTGTTTCTTCTTTATTTCAATTCCTACGCTCAAGATCAGGAGCGCACGGTCACACTCACAGGCAATCGTCACCCGCTGGCGCGAGCGGAGTTCGACATCGGACCCGCGGCGCCGGATTTTCCGATGCAGAGAATGATTCTGGTGCTCGAGCCCACCGCCGAACAGCAGGCCGCGCTCGACGCACTGGTGGCCGCGCAGCACGATCCCGCTTCGGCCCTGTATCATCGCTGGCTGACGCCGGAGGATTTCGCGGCCGAGTTCGGAGTTTCCTCCGAAAATCTGCGGCGCGTGACGGACTGGCTGAGCGCGTCCGGCTTCACGATCGAGGAGACGCCCGCGGGCAACCGTTCGATTCTTTTCAGCGGGACGGCCGCGCAGGTGGAAGCGGCATTTCACACGCCGATCCACGTCTATCGCGTCAACGGCGAGATCCATCACGCCAACTCCGCCGATCCGCAGATTCCGGCATCGCTAGAGGGGATGGTTGCGGGCGCGGTTTCGCTGCACGATTTCCGGCGGACGGCAATGCACGGCGGGCTGCGGGCGGCGCCTGAGTACTCAAGCGGCGGCTCGTACTATCTGGCCCCCGGCGATTTCGCGACGATCTATGACGCGGCGGCGGCGTACACGGCCGGCTTCACCGGCCAGGGCCAGACGATCGCCATCGTGGGGCGCATCAACATCCAGCTTTCCGATATCCAGACGTTTCGTTCGACCTTCCAGCTCCCCGTGAATAATCCGACGGTGATCGTGAACGGTCCCGATCCCGGAATCTATTCGGAAGACGAAGAAGCCGAAGCCGATCTGGACGTGGAATGGAGCGGCGCGGTGGCGCCCATGGCGACGGTGAAATTTGTCGTTTCCGAATCGACCAACTCGACCGACGGCGTGGATCTTTCCTCGCAGTACATCGTGTCGAACAACGTCGCGCCGGTGTTGAGCGTGAGTTTCGGAAGCTGCGAAGCGGCGATGGGCTCGGCGGAGATGTCGTTTTATAACAACCTGTGGCAGCAGGCCGCCGCGCAGGGAATCACGGCGCTGGTGGCGGCCGGGGACAGCGGCGCGGCGGGATGCGACTCGCCGGACGAATCGACCGCAACCTACGGGCAGGCGATCAATGGCCTGTGCTCGTCCACCTACAGCATGTGCGTGGGCGGGACCGAGTTCGACGAGAACGGAAATTACGGAGCGTACTGGTCGGCGACGAATAACGCGTCGTACGCGTCGGCGCTGAGCTACATTCCGGAGGTGGTCTGGAACGAGAGCGGATCGAACGGCGGTTCCGGTTTATGGGCGGGCGGCGGGGGCGCGAGCATTTATTATTCGAAACCGTCCTGGCAATCGGGTCCCGGGGTTCCGGCGGATTCCAAACGCGACGTTCCCGATATTTCGCTCAGCGCGGCGACGCACGACGGCTACCTGGTGGACATTCTCGGCGGTTTTTACGTGATCGGGGGAACGTCCTGCGCGTCGCCTTCGTTTGCGGGAATCATGGCGCTGGTGAATCAGAAAACGGGCGAGCGGCAGGGCGTGGCGAACACGGTGCTTTATCCGCTCGCGGCCGCACAGGATTCGGGCGGAGCGGAAGTTTTTCACGCGATCACCGGCGGAAACAACAGCGTTCCCGGAGTGACCGGATTCACGGCGACGGCGCACTACAACCAGGCGACGGGGCTCGGCTCGCCCGACGTGCTCGCGCTGTTGAATCACTGGAGCGCGTCGAGCGGCTCCTCGGGCGCGAGCTTTTCGGTTTCGGCGAGCCCGTCGACGAGCGTGACGGAAGGCAGCCACGCGACGACCACCGTGACCGTCACGGGCGCGAGCGGATTCGACGCGGCCGTCGCGCTTTCGATCAGCGGGCTGCCGAGCGGCGTGACCGCTGCATTTGCGCCGACCACGATCGCCGCGCCGGGTTCGGGATCGAGCACGCTGACTCTGACCGCATCGGCAACCGCGGCCACCGGCGCGTATTCGCTGACCATCACGGGAACCTCCGGCAGCCAGCAGAAAACGGCGGCGCTCTCTCTCACCATAGTTCCGCCGTTCACGATTTCCGCGCCGGGAACGGCGGGATCGATCGCGCTTGGCGCGTCGGGTTCGGTGACCATCACCACAGCCGCGAACTCCGGTTTCAGCGGTGCGCTCACGCTTTCGGCTTCGAAACTACCGGCGGGCGTAACCGCGTCGTTCTCTCCGGCGACGATTGCCGCTCCGGGCAGCGGATCGAGCAAGCTCACGCTGACGGTGGCCACCAGCGCGACGGCGGGCTCGTATTCGATCACGGTTTCGGCAACCAGCGGGTCGACGGTGGAATCGGCCACGGTGTCGCTGACGATTCCGGCGCCGCCCGGGTTCACGATTTCGGCGACGGCGACAGCGGCGACGATCGCGCGAGGCTCGTCGGCGGTGATTACGGTCACCACGGCGGGAGAGAACGGCTTCAGCGGCGCGATCGCATTGTCGATTCCCAGCCTGCCGCCGGGCGTGACGGCGTCGTTCAGTCCGGCCTCCATCGCCGCGCCGGGCAACGGGACCAGCAAACTCACCCTGACCGTCGCTGCGAGCGCGACTCCCGGCGTTTCGACGCTGACGATCACGGGATCGAGCGGATCGGTTGTGGAGACGTGGGGCGTCGCGCTGACCATCCCCGCGCCCACTTTCAGCGTGACGGCTCCGTCGACGCCGGTCACCATCACCGCCGGGTCATCGGGCTCGGTTACGATCACCACGGCAGCGCAATCCGGGTTCAGCGGAGCGATCGCGCTCTCGTCGTCGGGGCTGCCCAAAGGCGTGACGGGAAGCTTTTCACCCACGAGCATCGCCGCGCCCGGAAACGGAACCAGCAAATTCACGCTCACCGCTGCGACCACCGCGGCGCCGGGAACTTATTCGGTTACGGTTTCGGGAGCCAACGGCTCGCTGGTCGAATCGGCGACAGTGTCGCTGACGATTGCCGCGCCCACATTTAATCTGGTTGCGTCCTCGCTGTCGATCAGCATCGCGACCGGATCGTCGAGCGCGATCACAGTGACAACCACCGCTCAGACCGGGTTCGACAGCGCGATCGCGCTTTCCGCTTCGCAACTGCCGGCCGGTGTGACCGCGGCGTTCTCTCCTTCGACGATCGCGGCGCCCGGAAACGGATCGAGCAAGCTGACGCTTTCAGTCGCGTCCAACGCCACGCCGGGCACCTATTCGATTACGATCACCGGGACCGGGGGGTCGGTTACGGAGTCGACGACAGTGTCGGTGCTCATTCCGGCATCCTCGAGTTACCCCGCGGTGACGATTACGGCCAATCCGTTGTCGCTGACCGTCTCGCCCGGCGGCACGGCATCGACCGCCATCACGCTGACGCCGGTGAATGGATTCACGGGCAGCGTGACGGTCTCCTACGGCGCGCTGCCGAGCGGGATTTCCGCGCGCTGGTCGGTGACATCGAGCTCGGCGTCGCTGGTGTTCCAGGCGGCCAGCTCCGCGCCCGCGGGGACGTATTCGGTGGTGATCACGGGGACCAGCACGTCGATGCATTCGCCGGCGACGGCGACAGTGACGCTCACCGTGAAGTGATGTAGGAGCGCGATTGCGCCGAACGCGTTGTCCTGTCCCGCGGCGATTGTGCCGCGGGCCGGAGCCGGGCCACGGGCTACAATAGAGCCAGTGGAAAAGCGCCGCATGTGCCCGAACTGCCGGGCCTTTATCACGACGGACGATAAAATCTGCCCCTATTGCCAGACCGAAGTGGGGCCGCGCGCGGTCGACCGGCGCACGCCGAGGGACGCCGGCGGCGGGCTGATCCCGCAGGCGCGCTTCACGACGGTGGTGATCATGCTGATCAACTTCGGGCTGTATATCGCCACGGTGATGTACTCCTCGAGCGGCGATTTCGCGCCGACCGGCAACTCTTTGATTGCGTTCGGCGGCAAATATTTTCCGGCGATCCAGGCCGGCCAATGGTGGCGGCTGATCACCGCGGGATTTCTGCACGGTGGCATTCTGCACATCCTCATGAACATGTGGGTGCTGTTCGATCTTGGCGCGCAAGTGGAGGAGGTCTGCGGCACTCCACGTTTTCTCACCATGTACCTGGTGTCGAACATCACCGGGTTTCTCGCGAGCTACGAGTTTTCGCAATACCTCTCGATCGGCGCGTCGGCGGCGATTTTCGGACTGATCGGCGGCATGATCGGCGTGGGCGTGCGCGACCGGACGTCCTATGGCCAGGCGATCCGGCGATTTTTCATCCGCTGGGCGATTTACGGCCTGGTGCTGAGCCTGATTCCTGGAATCGATATCTACGCACACATCGGCGGGCTCGCCGGCGGATTCGTAATCGGGTTTCTCGCCGGCACGCCGGGATATTCGGCTGCAATCGAACGCGTGTGGCGGATCGCCGCGGGGGTGATGGTCGCGATCACGGGATACGCGTTTGTCGAGATGGTGACCAATCTGCTGCGGCCGAGCTAGCAGGCCAGCGCCAAGGCGCGGCATCGCTGCCGCGCCTCAATGGCTCTCTCGCGGTACGGCGGCGCCGCGGCAGCCGACCAGAAAATCGAAATCGGCGCCGCGATCGGCCTGCATCACGTGATCGATGTACAGGCGCTGATACCCTCCATTCGGAGCGGGCGCCGATGCTTTCCATGCGGCGCGGCGGCGCGCCAGTTCATCTTCCGCGACGTGCAATTCCAACCGGCGCGCGTCAACGTCCAATTCGATTTCGTCCCCGTCGCGCACCAGCGCGAGCGGTCCGCCGATGGCCGATTCGGGTGAAACGTGCAGCACCACCGTCCCGTACGCGGTTCCGCTCATGCGCGCGTCCGAGATGCGCACCAGATCCGTGACGCCGCGTTCGAGCAGCCTGCGCGGCAGCGGCATATTTCCGACTTCCGGCATGCCCGGATACCCTTTCGGTCCCGCGCCCTTGAGCACCATCACGGAATTTTCATCGGCATCGACCGAATCGACGCGCGCTTTCAGATCCTCGACGCTTTCAAACACGACGGCTGGTCCGCGGTGCCGGAGTAATCGCGCGGTCGCGGCGGAGGGTTTGATCACTGCGCCGTCCGGCGCGAGATTGCCGCGCAAGACCGCGATTCCGGCGCGCTGTTTCAGCGGGTTTTCGATGGGCCGGATCACTTCGCGGTTCCAGCACGGCGCATCCGCGGTGTTCTCGCCGGTGGTTTTTCCGTTCACCGTGGGCGCATCGCGATGGATCACGTTTCCCAATTCGCGCACCACGGCGGGAACGCCGCCGGCGTAGTAAAAATCCTCCATCAGAAACGTTCCCGAGGGCTGAAGATTCACGAGCAGCGGCATGTCATGCCCGAGGCGGTCGAAATCGTCGAGATGCAGCTCGACGCCCACGCGTCCGGCGATCGCCAGAAGGTGAATCACCGCGTTGGTGGACCCTCCGATGGCGGCGTTGACGCGAATCGCGTTTTCGAAATTATTTCGCGTCAGAATGCGGGAGATTCTCAGATCCTGGTGGACCATTTCGACGATGCGCCGTCCCGCCATCTGCGCGAGCGTCGCCCGGCGCGAATCGGCTGCCGGAATGGCCGCGTTCTGCGGCAATCCCAAACCGAGCGCCTCCACCATGCTGGCCATCGTTGAAGCCGTGCCCATGGTCATGCAGTGGCCCGCCGAGCGCGACATGCAGGTTTCGGCTTCCATGAAATCGGCCATACTGATTTTTCCGGATCGCGACGCTTCGTCGAGCTGCCACACCGCGGTTCCCGACCCGATGGTTTCGCCGCGAAAACGCCCGTTCAGCATCGGCCCGCCGGAAACGACAATCGCGGGAACGTCGCAGCTCGCCGCGCCCATCACCAGCGACGGCGTGGTTTTGTCGCAGCCGCACAGCAGCACGACGCCGTCAATGGGATTGCCGCGGATGGATTCTTCGACATCCATGCTGGCGAGATTGCGAAACAGCATCGCGGTGGGCCGGAGATTGGTTTCGCCGAGCGACATTACGGGAAATTCGAGCGGCACTCCCCCGGCTTCGTAAACTCCGCGCTTGACGCGCTCCGCGATTTCGCGAAAATGCGCATTGCAGGGCGTCAATTCCGACCAGGTATTGCAGATCCCGATGACCGGCCGGCCGTCGAAGGCATCGCGCGGAAACCCGCGCATCCAGGAGCGATGAATGAATCCATCGCGGTCCTGGGAGCCGAACCAGCGGGCGGAACGGAGTTTTTCCGGAGGCATCAGAATATGCTACCGCCGGCGATAACCACGCAGCCGTGCAGGCGAACCGGCGCAGAGGCGCAAAGCGCATCCTTCGACCAAAATCATCCCCTGTAAACTGTTTCAGGCGACCCGATTTGGAAAATCAACCCACGCACGCGCGCTACTGGGTGATTGTGTTCGCCGTCGCGCTCGCCGTCCTGGCCTACATCGACCGGGTCGCCATTTCGCAGGCCGCCGGGCCTGTCTCGCACGATCTCGGATTGAGCAAATCGCAAATGGGTTTGATTTTCGGCGCGTTCGCGCTGTCCTACGCCCTGTTCGAAATTCCGAGCGGATGGCTGGGAGATCGCATCGGCCCGCGCGGGGTGCTGATTCGAATCGTGCTCGCGTGGTCGGCGTTCACGGCGCTCACCGGCGCGGCGTGGAGCTTCGCGTCGCTTGGGGCTACGCGATTTCTGTTCGGCGCGGGAGAAGCGGGATGCTTCCCGAACCTCACCAAAGCCTTCAGCCTGTGGATTCCGGGAAACGAGCGCGCCCGCGCTCAGGGAATCATGTGGGCCTTCGCGCGATGGGGTGGAGCGTTCACGCCGCCGCTGGTGATTCTCACGTTCCGGTTCATGAGCTGGCGAGCCGCGTTCGCCGCTTTCGGCTCGATCGGCCTCATCTGGTGCTTTTTGTTTTCGCGCTGGTTTCGCAATCGCCCGGCGGACCATCCCTCCGTGAACGCTCGCGAGCTGGCGATCATCGGCAATCCGGACATCGCGCATGCCGGCGCGCCGTGGCGAAGACTGATCGCCAGCCGCGCCGTGTGGCTGCTGTGCGTCCAGTATTT
>JASHWA010000033.1 GCA_030044325.1 Bryobacteraceae bacterium | reverse complement strand
ACCGCGCTGCGCCCGCGCCAGGGAGCCGCCGCCGCGTGCGCGCTTTCGCCTTTGAACGAATATTCGACGGAAACCAATCCGCTGCCGCCGGTGGGCCCGTAGGAAACGCCGAAGTTGTTCGCGACATGGCAGAACAGCACGATATCGACGTCCTTGAACATCCCCGCGTGCACGAAATAAGCCTTGGCTCCCAACAGTTCTTCGGCGACGCCCGGCCACAGCCGGATGGTGCCCTGCATGTGCTCGCGCTCCATGATCTTTTTCACTGCGATGGCCGCGAGGATGTTGAGCGGCACTCCCGAATTGTGGCCCTCCCCGTGGCCCGGCGCGCCTTCGACGATGGGATCGTGATAGGCGACGCCCGGTTTCTGCGACGCCTGCGGAATATCGTCGATATCCGAGCCGAGCGAGATCACCGGCTTGCCCTCGCCCCACGACGCGACCCATGCGGTGGGAACACCCGCGTAGTTGTGCTCCACTTTAAAGCCGTTGCGCTCCAAAATGCCGCTCAGGTAGCGTGAAGTTTCAAATTCCTGAAAGCCCAGCTCGCCGAAGCTGAACACGCTATCGACCATCACTTGCGCCTGCTTCTGCATGTGATCGATTTCTCCGGCCAGATCGGCCTTCATGGCGGCTTCTTTTTCCGGCGAGACGCGGTTCTGTGCGAACGCCGCGGCGGCCAACACCGCAACCAGCGAATACTTGAACATCCCAGGGATCTCCTTAGCTTCAGAACAGCGTATCACGCTATCCGCACAACCAGAGGAAGCGACGAAGCTTCGGCGTGACGCTGCCCGCGGAGACTGTGAGAGCCGCCGGCCGCAAGGCTGCGGGTTGCCCGGGCCGTGAAACAGCCTCTGTCCACTGTTAGCGTGAGGCCGGCTCGGCGCTCCGATGCAGCTCCTTGTCGATAGCGTAGTCGGTCAGCTCCCGGCGATCGGAAACACCCAGCTTGTCGAAGATATTGACCAGGTGATTCTTCACCGTCTGCTCGCGGATAAACATCTTCTCGGCTACTTCTCTGTTCTTGTAGCCCTGCGCCACCAGCGCCACGACTTCCATTTCGCGCGCCGATAGCGGGGTGTTCTCCCGGCCCTTCGCGCCTGAGGCCGCCTCTTCGCCTCCCTGGAGCCGGCGCATGACGGACGCCATGGCCTCTGAATCCAGCCAGATTTCGCCCGCGTGAACCTTGCGAATACACCTGGCGATCAGCTCCGGCGCGGTGTGTTTCAGCACGATCCCGCTCGCTCCGCGCTTCATCGCCTGCATCAGTTCGTTGTCGTGCTCCGAATCGGTCAGCACGATCACGCGCGTTGGCTGGTTGGCCTGCAGCGCCTCGAGCGCCTCCAGCCCGTCGATCATCTGAAGATCGAGCAGCACGAGGTCGGCGCCGAGCTCCTGGACCTGTTCGAGCGCTTCCCGGCCGCCGCCGGCTTCGCCGACCACTTCAAAATCGTCCTCCAGCAGCAACAGGTTTTTCAAACCGTCGCGAACCATCGGATGAGGAGCGGCAATCACGATGCGGACATCGGGTTTGTCCCGAACAGATGCAGCGCCGGTCGGGGCCGCCGGCGCCGTTGGTTTCATCCGTTCCATCGCCCGTTCCGCGGCGATGCGCGCTGTTCCTTGAAGCGCCCTGCCGGCATCGATACTCCAGCGCGCGCTTCGGCTCACACCTTCTCGCAGGATCGGAATCGCAGCTCGGAATCCGGCGTTCACCCGTCGAAGGAACTTGCGGACGCGGCCTTCGCGATTCACGCGCGGTTCTCGTTCGAGAGCCCGCGGGGGCGGCGTTTCAAAGAGCGCCCCCAAACGCTCCGGCGGCTCGGGCATTCTGGGCGCGGGCCTTAACGTATCGCTTGTCTCGGAGATTGGCCGCGGAGTCATGGATGGTCTGCGCGCCGGAATCGGCACCGGCGCTCGCGTCTTTTGAGACAATTCCGGCCATTCCTCCGCTCGCCTTAACGCGTCGCGAACTCTACTCATACCAGGAAGACCGTTCCATTGGAACAGCATCTGTGAAATATGCCCGCTCCGCAATGAGAAAATCGGTTCCGAATATACCGGAACCAAGGTACCGAACGGTCTATTAATAAAGGACTGGCCCCAAGCGGTCTGCGCGGGCGAGTTTTTGTCGCTCGGGGGTGATATACTCTCAGCGATTTTCCGAAAAGGAGAACGAAATGCCATGGGATGACGTTGTGTCGCCGCTATCCACGGTTCCAGCGGATTTAGCTCCAGAGGAATATGAAAATCGTCGAGAAATCGCGGCCAGATGGAGCGCCGCCGTGGAAAGGGTAAAGTCCCTCGCAATCGCATTGAACCGGGAGCCGCACTTTTTCGTGAGCGGATTAGGCGCAGAATCGCCGGAGGAAATACAAGCGGCGACGCTGTGGATGTTTGCCGAGGACCTCGCGTTGCGAACGTCGATAACCGGCGACGGGTTTGCTATTGCAATATACAAACCGAGCCGCGACTTCGAGAGAGTGGAAGTTCAGGAAAGTGGAGATATCCTCAAGGACCTGGTGATCAGGGTTTACATGCATGCCGCTCACGAAAACCCTATCGAGCTGCGCGCGCAGGACTCGGACAGAAACGGCGCCTTCGACAGAAACAGCGACGTTCTGTATGGCGCGCTGCCCTACATCCTCGCGGTCGGCAGCTCGCGGCAAATGGAATCCGCTCATGCCAGATCCTTTGAGCCCTTGCGGCACGGCTGACCGGCTCAAGCGCTCTCTGTCGCTCCACACCAACTTTTTCGCGCCAACGCTCATGCCTGAAATTGCAAACACCGCAGCGCTTTTTTTGCCGTGGTGCTTAAGGCGATTTCGTGCAATTTTTTTTCATGGAACCAGCGAAAGCCGTCGGGAATCGATTTTGCGGCGGCTCGACGAACCTCGAAGGTGTAGCGGCGAAACGTGATGGTGTGGCGAAAGGATCCCTCCAGCGCGCCGGATTTGGCTCCCTCGAACGGCTCCGGCAGGTCCCAGAATCCGCGCACCCGCGTTGCGGGGCGCAGCAGGATGCGATTTTTCCGGCGAATCAGCAGAAGCGTTGTGGCGATGCGCACCGGCTTGGTCCGGGCGGCTTTCGCGGGGAAATCGAGCTGCTTCCCGGAAATTTTCGCGGCGCAGAAGCGCGCGATGGGGCAGGCGCCGCACAGCGGCTCGCG
>JASHWA010000306.1 GCA_030044325.1 Bryobacteraceae bacterium | reverse complement strand
TATTCGATCGCCAGCTCGCGCATGGGCGAAGCGGGCGAGGCCAACACCATGTCCATCTGCGTGCGCCGCTGCTTCTATGTCGATCCCGTCAGCGGCGAGCGTTATCCGGGCAAGGCTTCCAATTTCCTGTGCAACGCGTCGCCCGGCGATGACATCCTGGTCGCCGGTCCCTATGGCAACCATTTCCAGATCCCTTCCGATCCGGCGGCGAATCTTCTGATGATCGGCGCGGGAACCGGTATCGCTCCGTTTCGCGCGTTCGTGCAGCGCATCTACCAGGAGCTGGGCGGATGGCGCGGAAAAGTGCGTTTGTTCTACGGCGCGGCGACCGGCATGGAGATGCTGTATCACAACGATGTCAATAAGGACCTGGATCTGTACTACGAGCAGCAAACCTTTCGAGCATTTGAAGCGGTCAGCCCGCGGCCCCATTTCGACGAGCCGCCCGCGCTGGAAAACCTGCTCGCCGACAACGCACGCGAAGTGTGGGAAATGATTCAGGAACCCAGGACCCATGTCTACGTCGCGGGACTGGTGGAAGGAAAGCAGAAATTCGAAAAAGCGATGACGGCCATCGCCGGATCGGATGAAGCCTGGCATCGCCGCCGGCAGGAACTGGTGGCGCAAAACCGGTATGCCGAACTGTTGCACGATTAGGTCGGGCGAGCGCGCCGGGCGATCCGCGCACTATCGCTGCGAGACAAATGCGTTTGAAACGTAACGCCCATGCGCCGGAACCGGAAAATTTCGCGAAAAATCGCGAAGTTTTTGCGCCGTATCGGGGCCGGTGAGCGGAGTTCCGTGGCCGCAAGCGACGATCTTCGGATCGAGCGCGGCGAGCGAGGCGACCGAGTTCTTCGCGGCGTTCCAATCGCAGGTGAACGGCGCGGGCGGGCGCGAAAGCTGCTGCCGGTTTCGGACCACGTCCCAGAACGAATCGAGATTCATGGTGGCGAGCGCGTCGCCCGCGATCAGCGTTCCGTCGCCCGGGCGGAAAAAAGCAAGATGACCGGGAGCATGGCCCGGCGTGTGGATCGCCTGCCAGTCCGGTAATGCGGGCAGCGGCGCAGCCTCTTCGAGCGCCTGCTGTTTGCCTTCCAGATCGATTTTGCGCACCGGAAACAGGCGGCTCAAGAACCCCATGAATCCGCCAACGGATGGATCGGGAAGCGGATAGGTGATCTTTCCCTCGACAAACGGCAGCTCCGCGGGATGGAGATACAGCGGAAGGTTCCAATGCCGCGCCAGATCCAGCGCGGAGCCGGAATGATCGTAGTGGCCGTGCGTGAGCAGGATCGCGTCCGGCTTCGCGCGGCGCCCGAACAGCGCGTCGGCGGCAGCGCGAATGGTTTCCGACCGTCCCGGAACCCCGCAATCGATCAGCGACCATCCCGATCCCGAACGCACGAAATAAATATTGGCGATGCTGAGGCGAAGCCAGTGAACTCCAGGCGCGATCTCGGCAGTCATACCAGTACAATATCCCGTTTTCGAAAGGTATGATGAAGTGCATGCCGCAGGACACCACCGAACGCGTCATCCGTGCGATCGCCAAAGTGCGGCACGTTCCTCCCGAATCGATTCCTTCCGGCGCCACGTTCAACGAGCTTCAGATCGATTCGCTGGACGGAATCGAAATCCTGTTCGAGCTCGAAAGCGAGTTCAACGTGGATGTTCCCGACGAGCAGGCGCGCGCGATCCGCTCGGTGCCGGAGGCGGTTCAGGGAATCGAGGCGCTGCTCGCGGCCAAGGCGCCCCAGCCTCAGGTCTAGAGCAGGCTACTTGTCGCCGTGCTCGCTGGCGTGGTGCTTGCTCGCTTCTTCGGCGTGATGCGTGGCGTGGTTGTGATGGCCCGCGGCGACTTGCGCGTGGTGCGCGGCCTTTTCGTGATTTCCCGCGTTGTGGTGCTCGGCCGCGGCGCGATGATGCTTGGCGGCGTGCTCGTGGTGTTCGGCGGCTTTCAGATGATGCTCGGCGGCTTGAGTCGACATGGTCTTCCTTTCTGTTCGTGGAAATGCGTGCACCGGAGAGTATCAGCCCCCGATAACGGCGGGATGACGGTCGCGTAAATTTGGCGTTCCCGCGCCGCGCGCCGGCGTGCAAAATCACATTCGTCCGACATTCGCCCGTCATGAACGACGTGTAAACGATGAATATGACCGTAACGGATGCCCTCGGGGAATTGGTAGCGAATCCGTACCGGACGCTCGTCGTCCGCTGGAACTGGAAATCGGCGCTGTTCAGCTCCATTATTCGAGCGCTGATCTTTTTGTTCGCGAATCTCACGGCGGGCTGGCGCGCGGCGAGCGGCGCGATGCTGGCCGAGTTCGCTTATCGCGCCGTGACCGCCGGCTTTTACGGCGCAATCACCCAGGCCCTGCGCCAGGCGGAGCCGGAATGGGCCGCCTGCGTGGCCGCGCTGGTGCTGCTCCCGCTGGTCTCGCATTCGATCGAGCTCACGGTGCACCTGCTGCGCGGCACGCCGAAAATTCTGGCCAGCCTGATCGCCTCGGTCGTCTTCACCGCGCTTTCCACGCTTTTCAACCTTTACGCGATGCGCCGCGGAGCGCTGGTGGTGGGCGCGGGCAGCGATTCGGTGGCGGGCGATCTCAAGCGCGTTCCGCGGCTGATCGCCGGATTTCTCGCCGAAGGTCCTTTAACCGTGTACCGATGGATGCGCCGTGCCCAAATTCTTACCGATCGCACCGCGGCGTAAATTACGGCGTCAAACCCTTAAGATTCCCTGAAGTTGAAATACCCCTGAAACAATCATCCAGTAGTCTGATGATTCCGTCCCCAAGCTGCCCTCAGGAGCGCGTATGACTCTCTTCGGTGAATCGATTACGATCGGAAGCGGTTTTTTCCTGCTGCTGGCGCTCGGTCTGGCGCTGAGCTTCGAATTTGTGAACGGTTTCCACGATACGGCCAACGCGGTGGCGACCGTGATTTACACGCACTCTCTGCGCCCCATCGTCGCGGTGGTCTGGTCGGGAATGTGGAACCTGATCGGAGTGCTGGTATCCGGCGGCGGGGTCGCGTTCGCGGTTCTGGCGCTGCTGCCGGTGGAGCTCGTCCTCAATGTCGGGTCGGGCGCGGGATTCGCGATGGTGTTCGCGCTTTTACTCTCGGCGATCATCTGGAACCTGGGGACTTGGTACGTCGGCCTGCCCGCGTCCAGTTCGCATGCCTTGACCGGGTCGATTCTCGGCGTCGGCATAGCGAATTCGATGCTCGCGGCGGGGCACGAGTTCGGCGACGGGGTCAACTGGTCGAAAGCCTCCGAGGTCGGCATGGGATTGCTGATTTCGCCGCTGGTGGGGTTTGTGCTCTCCGCGCTTCTGCTGCTGTTCATGAAGCTGGTCATCCGCAGGCCCGAACTGTATCGGGCGCCGGAAAAAGGGAAAGCGCCGCCGCTGTGGGTTCGCGCGCTGCTGATTTTCACCTGCACCGGCGTGAGCTTCGGGCATGGCTCAAACGACGGGCAGAAGGGCATGGGATTGATCATGCTGATCCTGATCGGCATCCTGCCGCTGAGCTTCGCCGTGGATCTGGGCACCAGCCAGGCGTCGATCGAGGAGCTTTCGAAAACCACCGAAACCATTTCGTTCCAGATGGACCGGCACGCGCCCGGCGTAGCCATGGCCGGATACCAGGTGGCCGCGGACGAGCTTTCGGCGTACCTGAAAACCACCGGAAAAGTGACCGACCGGACCTTCGCCGCGATCGGCACCAAGTGCCGCGAGATCTCCGAAATCCTCGAAAACCGGAAATCGCTGACCGAGCTGAATTCCGATCAGCGCAAAACGCTCCGCAGCGATCTGTACCTGACCTCGGAGGCGCTGGGCAAGCTGATCAAACAAAACAAGCTGACCGATCCGGAGGAAAAGAAAGAGGCGGCGAGCCTGAAAACCCGCATGGACAAGATCACCAAGTTCATCCCGGTGTGGGTGAAGGTCGCGGTCGCGATCGCATTGGGGCTGGGCACCATGATCGGCTGGAAGCGGATCGTCGTAACGGTCGGTGAAAAGATCGGCAAGGAGCATCTGAGCTACGCGCAGGGCGCGGCGGCCGAACTGGTGGCCGCTGCGACGATCATTGCGGCTGATCAGCTTCACCTTCCGGTGAGCACCACGCACGTGCTTTCTTCGGGCGTCGCGGGAACCATGGCCGCGAATCGCAGCGGATTGCAGATGGAAACGCTGCGCAACCTGCTGCTCGCCTGGGTGCTGACGCTGCCGGTGACCGTGCTGCTGGGCGCGGGCCTGTTCGCGTTCACCTTGAACGTGCTGTTCCGCCTCGGCGTGAAATAGCCGCTCAGCGGCTCGGTGACGCCAGGCTATTTCGCGCCCGCGATCGACGTCACCGCGTTCCACCACAGCTGCAGGTGCTTGTACGCCGATTCTTCGAGCAGCCGCTCCTGGTCGCTGTGCGGGCCAAAACCTTTCGGTCCGTCTTCCTCATCGGTCATCGCGCCGATTCCGTAACACTGCACGCCTCTGGCTCTGAGTTGCGCCATGTCGGTCGCGCCGGTCTGCATCAGCGGCAGCACCGGCACGTGATAAACCTTTTCGAACGCGGCTTCGAGCTGATGATAAGTTTCCGAAGTGATGCTCGACGGCGGCGGGATGGGGCGCTCGGATCCTCCGCGCGACGTGGGAACCACCTCGACCGCGGGGTCATTGATCACCTTGCGCATCATGTCGAAAAATTGCGGCATATTTTCATCCGGCAGCGCGCGAATATCGAGCGTAGCCGTCGCCTCCGACGGAATCACGTTGGACTGAAATCCGCCCTGGATGATATTCGGCGAAATGGAAGTGTGCAGCATCGAGTAAGTGGACGGATCGTGCACCGCGAAATACTCGCGCACCGCGGCCGATTTGGCCGGATCGAAAAGATCGCGGAAGCGCTGCGCCTGTTCGGGCGGGCTGATCTGCGCCAGTTTTTCGAAATACGTTCGCGTGGTGTCGTTGAAGCGCATGGGAGGGTCCCACAGCGCAACCTTGGTGACCGCTTCGGAAAGGTGCAGAATCGCGTTGGTGCGCATGGGACGCGAGCCGTGGCCGGAAATTCCCGTCGCCACCAGTTTCGCGCCGCGCGGCACTTTTTCCGTGGTTTCGATCCTCGCAAACGCCGCTTTCCCGTTGCGCCGCACTACGCCGCCCGCTTCGGCCAGGCACGCTTCCGCCTCGATCTCGTTCCAATGATCGTTCACCAGGTACCCGATGCCGAATCCGGACGAGCCTTCCTCGCCCGCTTCGGTCACGAAGATCACGTCGCGATCGAGCTTCATGCCGGTGCGCTTTAAAAGGACGGTCGTCATCATCGCCGCGAATAAATCGCTTTTATCGTCGATAACTCCGCGCCCGTAGATGTAATCGCCGACAATCGCGCCGCTGAACGGGCCCGCGATCTTCCATTTGTCCGGATCCACCTTCACCGTATCGCTGTGACCCATGATCAGCAGCGGTTTTTTCGATCCGTTGCCCTTGATTCGCGCGATCAGGTTGGCGCGTTCCGCATCTCTCGAGACGATGGTCGAAGGAATGCCCTCGGCGTCGAAAACTTTCTTGACATATTCGGCCACGCGGGTCTCATGGCCCGTGCTCGAATCGATCCGCACGAGATCCTGAAGGTGCCGCAGCGCTTCGGCATTGACTGAAGTCCAGTCGATCGATTGCGCCGCAAGAGGGACGGTCAACAACGCGAGAAGACATCGCATTGTGACAGTCTATATCACCTCCGCGCCGCGCGTTGGTCATCGGTCTCAGTGCCCGAACGGCCAGTGGCTCGACCCGTGCGTCGATCCGAGCGCCGCCGCGCCGCGCGCGATCTCGCGATTGCGCGCCGCCTGCCGCACCGCGTCGTCATGAATTCGCGATCCGCTCGGCGGCATCCGCGGCGCGGCCGGCGCCGCGTGATGCTCCTCGTCCGGCACCGTCCGCATCGGCGGCACCGTCCAGACGCGCAGCAGCGTCACCATTGCCGTAATCCCGATCGCCAGCCCGGCCACCACCGACAGCGGTTTATCGAACCAGTCGCCATATTCCCACGCCAGAACGGCGAAACGGAATCCGGTGGGAACCGAAATCGCGAAAGCCAGCGTATACGCCCATTTCCTCAGCCGGTCGCGCTCATACCAGCTGAAGATCAAATTTCGAAACGTTTGAGACATGCTACTCCCGTCCCTCTGCCACCCTCATGTTAGGTCGCGCACGTCGGGAAGGCTATAGCGCGCTGTTGGTAATTCCGGATGCAAACGAATGGGATTCGCTCACGCTGGCGTCTTCCACGAGCGTCAGATATGTTCTGATCCGCTCGATCGAAAGCGCCAGGAGCGCGCAGGGAAGGAACAGAATTTCCATCGCGCGCGACGCTCCCAGCTCGCGCGCAACGTTCACCACCCACATATCCACCTGATCGTCCCACGCCGTAAGCGCATGCCAGTGCGTCACGATCTGGCAGATCTGCGGAATAAAAATGAAAGCGTCGGAGGGAATCAGCTTCGTGTACCCTGCGCGATAAAAAACATAAGAAACGTTTACCGCGACGTGCAGAACTTCAATGAACGCGCCGGCGAGCAGCAGCGGCACAATCGCCAACCACGCTCGTCTGCGGATCGAGCCCAGCCACAGCCCCAGCGGCAGCGTCAACAAGGGGACCATCGCCATCAGGTAGCGCGGTCCGAAACACCACTGCCCGTGCCAGGTGACCGAGCGCCCGTAGAACAGTGCATAGGAAGCCGTCAGCCCCAGAATCGCAGACGTTTCCGCGCGATATCTTTGCGCGAACGGACGGAAATACACGGGAGCCAGAATCAAAATCGGCGAAAAGAGAAAAATGCTCTGCCCCGGGCTGAACAGATATCCGTAAATGCTCACCAGCCACGAATTGGTAAACGTATTGAACGCCTGATACGACCCGCTGAAGCTCGCCTGGCCCCACTTCACGTAATTCACCCACATGGTGATGAAAATCGCGCAAGCGGCCGGAATCAGAAACAGCGCGCACCCGGCTACGGCGCGCGCGGTTTCGTGCAAGCGCCGGTAGACGTTCCAGAAGAGATAGAGAGTCAGCGCGGGAATCAGCACCACTCCCGAGGCGCGAACCAGAATCAGCATTCCCGCCATCGCTCCGGCGAGCAATCGATATCTTGCGCGCGGATTTTCGGAATCTTCGAACAAAAAATAAAACGCGAGCAGCACAAACAGCGCTTCCGCGGGATGCTGGAGGAATTCGACGCCGAATCCGGTGAGGTGCGTGGCGAGGCCGACCGTCACGGCCGAAATCAGCGCCCAACGCGGCGCGGCGCCCAGCCGCAGATTGAAAAGATAGAACACCGCCACCAGCGCGGCCATCACAAAGGCGCAGAACAGATTCACGAAAAAAATTTCGACTTCTCCGCCCCAACGGAAATTCGGATCGCCGATTACGGGACCGGCGAACGTCTGGATCCAGGAAGCCGCGCCGGCGCGGTCCAGCAGCCGGTGCACCGTTTTTCCGGCGGCATAAAACGGCAGCGCGAGCACCGACTGCCCCACGCCGTACTGCGCGTAATACAGCCCTCCGCGGCCGCGGACCGTGTTGATGTTCGGCGCGACGGAAAGATCGCCGCGCTCCCACAGCGATCGCGTCTGCTGGAAGACTTGCACTTCGTCGGAAAGATAAAAATGCCCCCGCGTGAGCGCGACGAACAATGCCAGAAAACCGGCAAACAGCCACGCGGCAATTTTCCAATTCGCGCTCGCGTGTTTCAGATCCATCGAAATTAGACTCTGCGTGCGAACCGTGCGTTACCCGCAGGCGTGACGTTACAGGCTCAATACGCCGCCGCGTAAATATCCAGCGCCGCGGCCGTATCGAAATGCCGCGGATTGAACCGTCCCGCCCATTGCGACCCCGCCTCTTCGGCCAGCCGCGGCAGCGCTTCCCGCGGAACCGAGGCGTCGCGCAGGCTCATGGGAAGCTCCGCCAGCGCCGCCAGGTCGCGCAGGCGGCGCGCCAGGTCGCCCGCGTTCAGCTCGTCATATTGCCTGGAAGCCGCCGGCATGTTCCATTCGACCACGTGCGAAAGCAGCAGCGCGATCGCCGCGCCGTGCGGCAGCGGATAATGCGTTGTCAGCGGAACCGCGCAGGCGTGCGTCGCGCCCAGCATCGCATTCTCGATGGCAAGGCCTCCAAAATGCGCGCCGATCAGCAGCCCGCCGCGCGCTTCAAGATCGCCCGGTTCTTTAAGCATTTTTTCGAAATTCGTGTTCAGCAGCCGCCACGCCGAGCGCGAAAAACAGTCCGACAGCGCCGTCCGCCGCGTGCTCACCAGCGTTTCCACCGCGTGCGAAATCGCGTCGTAACCGGTCGCTGCGGCGAGCGCGCGCGGCTGCGAAACCGTCAGCCTGGGATCGAGGATCGCCGCGCGAAAAGCCGCCTTGGCGTCGCCGCACGCCATGCGCTGATTCGTGTTCGGATCGGAAATCGAAGCGTAGGTCTGCGCTTCCGTCCCTCCGCCCGCCGTGGTCGGAACCGCGATCATCGGCAGCATCGGCTTCGCCGCCTTCCCGTAACCCCAATAGTCCCGAATCGAGCCGCCATTGGACACCACGAAATTGATCGCCTTGGCGCAATCGAGCGAGCTGCCTCCGCCCAGTCCGACCATCAGGTTCACGTTGAGCGGAGCCGCGAACGCCGCGCCGTTGTCGACCATTTCGACGGTCGGCCCGGGTTCGAAATCGTGGAAGGCGAACACCTCCATGCGCCGGGCTTTCAATGTGCGGATCGCTTCCTGCGCGTATCCGCACTCGAGCATGCCGCGGTCGGCCACCAGGAGGCACTTGGTGCCGCCCAGCTCCCGCGCAATCTCACCCAGCCGCGAAAATTCCCCCGCGCCGAACACGACTCGCGTGCGCGGGCGGAAATCGAACGGAGTCATCACTTCATCATAAAAGAACGGCAACGCTCAGCCTGACGCCGCGCCTCGACGCCCTGGTCGAGCCGGGGCAGTCATGCCGCGGGTTAGATCCTGAGCAACAGCCCCTAGCGCGCGCCGCCCGTCGGCTTCTGCGCGGCCCGATCCCGCGCGACCATCTCTTTTACTTCCTTCATCAGATCCGGAACATGATACGGAATCCCGTCCTTCACGGTCCACTCGATCCCTCCGGTGTGAACCATTTTTCCGTTTTCCCAAAGGTCGATTCCGGTCGGATACAGAACTTTCAGATCGTCCACAGGATTTCCATTGACTACGATGAGATCGGCGCGAAAACCGGGCCGAACTTTGCCCAAGTGCTCTTCCTGCCCCAGAATTCTCGCGTTATTCGCAGTCGCGTGCCTGATCACGTCGAGCGTCTGGAACCCGGCTTCCTGTTGCAATTCAAGCTCGCGAATCAATCCGAACCCGTACATCGAATAAATGAAGCCCGCATCGTCTCCCACGCCGACCACTCCGCCGCGCCGTTCGAAATCGCGCACCGCGGCCATCCAGATGCGGTAGTTTTCCTTCCAGAACGCTTCATCGGTCGATGTCCAGTGCGAAAAATACGAGCCGTGATTGGACGGATTCGGCTCGAAATATTTCTCAAGCGTGGGATGCAGATAATCCTTGAACCAGGGCTGATTGCGCGCGCGCTGCAAATCGCGGCTGGCTTCGTAGATGCTGAACGTGGGGTCCCAGGCGACGTGTGCGTCCACCATCGCCTGCAAAACCTTGGCGAGTTTTTCCGGATTCGCCTCGCGCCACAGATGGCCGCCGTAGCGGAAGCGGTCGCCTTCGTCGTTGTAGTTGTAATTGGACGGAAAATGCTGAACCGCATCGTCGAGCGCGGCATCCGGGATTCCATACCAGTGCTCGATGCTGGTGGTTCCCAGGCGAATGTCATCCCAGGCGTTGGTTTCCTCGACGCCGACGTGATGCGCGATGCGCAGGCCCTGTTTGTGAGCCTCATCCGCGGCCGCTTCCATGATGTCGCGATTTAATCCCAGAAATTTGATCCCGTCGGCGCCGGCGGCCTTGATTTCGCGAACGCGCGCCCGCGCCAGCTCCGGCGATTTGGGCGAGCCGATCATGGGATAAACGAACATCCGCGGCGCAGCGACCTTTCCCGCCGCACTGTTTTCGCGCAGCTCGACGGTCTTCTTCGTATCGCTGCCTACATCGCGCACGGTGGTGATCCCGCACGACAGCCAGATGTTCAGCTCATACTGCAGCGGCTGTGGAATCCCTCCGCGCTCGTCCTGCGTATGCGCGTGCGCGTCGATCAATCCGGGCAGGACATATTTT
>JASHWA010000305.1 GCA_030044325.1 Bryobacteraceae bacterium | reverse complement strand
AGCATTTTCTTGACCTGTTCGCGCACCCGATCGGTGAGCGCAAACGCGATTCCGGGATAAATGCGCGCTTTGGCGCGTTTCAATTCCAGGCCGCATTCGAGCCAGAAAAACTCTTCGAAAATTAAACGAAACTGCGCGGGAGAACGGAAGGAATTGAGCAGGTGCAGATCGGAATCGGGAGCGGGGAAGTGAAGCTCGCGCAGGGCCGTCCAGCGATCCGGAAGTTTCAGTTTGTGCAGCAGATTTTTGGGGAGCACGTCGGAGACTGGCGCGATCGTTTCCAAAATGCGATGGAGAAGCGTGCGAAAAATGCGCGTGGTCACTTTGCTCGCGGCTTCGTAGATGGGAACCACGCGGCCGGTGTGCAGAGACGCGTCGCCCTCGTCGTCGCCCGATAAAATCTCGTACTCGGGGTGCATCATTGCGAGCGAACCGGAGTAGGAATCGAACTCGATTTTTCCGAACAGCGCGGCCTTTTGGCCGGGTTTGAAAACGTCGGCGAGGTAAGCGCCGTGAAACCATTTCGCGTGGAGCACGGCATGTGAAGGATCGCTGAAAGCCGCGGTGAACAGGCCGAGATTGCGGCGGCGCAGATTGGAGACGCGAGCCGAGCGCACCTCGGCGATCACGGTGGCCATCTCGCCGGGCGCGAGGTCGCGGATGGTCTTCACGTTGGAACGGTCCTCGTAGCGGAACGGGGCATAAAGGAGAAGATCCTCGACGGTCTTGAGTCCCTTCGTTTCGAGCATCGCGGCGCGCGCCGGGCCGATGCCCTTGACGTACATGAGTGGCGTGGTCAGTTCCAAGAAATTCTGTGGTACTTTTTATCATGCCGCAATCGTTCGCCGAATCGCTTGCTCCGATGGAGCTGCCGGACGCGGATGGCCGCGCGGTGCGGCTGGGGTCGCTGTGGGAGAGCCGGCCGGCGGTGATGGTTTTCTTGCGGCACTACGGTTGAATTTTCTGCCGCGAGCACGTCGCGCAGTTGCGCGCAAAAGAGTCGGAGTTCCAGCGGAAGGGCGTCAATCTGGCGGCGATCGGCCTGGGCGACGCCACCTACGCGCGCATGTTTCGCGAGGACGCTCATATCGATTTCCCGCTGCTGATCGATGAAAATCGCGTCGCCTACCGCGCGGCGGGGCTGCGCAGTGCGAACATTTTTCACCTGCTGCGTTCGGATAACGCGGAGGCGCGGAAGCGGGCGAGCGCGGCGGGACACCGGCAGCACAAACTGGGGAAGAATCCATTCCAGCTCGGCGGCAGCTTTGTGTTCGGACCGGGGAATGCCGACTTGTTCGCGCACGTGAGCCGAACGTTCGGCGATAATGCGAGCGTAGAGGACCTGCTCGGCGCGATAAAATAACGTTTCATGTCTCAATTGCTCGAAGGGAAAACTGCGCTCATTCTGGGCATCGCGAATAAATGGAGCCTGGCGTTCGCGATTGCTCAGGCGTTCCGGCGCGAGGGCGCGAAATTGATCTTGACGTATCAGGGCGAGCGGCTGAAGCGCAGCGTGGAGGACCTTGCGGGCGAACTGGGCGAGCCGCGCGTGCTTGAATGCGATGTGACCAAAGACGACGACCTCGCGCAGCTGACCGAATCACTCGAAGGCGGGCGGCTGGATGCGGTGGTGCACAGCATCGCGTTCGCCAATCGCGAGGACCTGGAGCGCCCGTTTGTCGAGACTTCGCGCGCCGGGTATTTGCTGGCGCAGGAAGTGAGCTCGTATTCGATGGTCGCGGTGGCGCGCGCGGCGGCGCCGCTGATGACGGGCGGCGGCGCGATGATCACGTTGACCTATCTCGGCTCGACGCGCGTGCTGACCAATTACAACGTGATGGGCGTGGCGAAAGCGGCGCTCGAAGCTTCGGTGCGGTATCTGGCGAGCGAGCTGGGGCCGCGGGGGATTCGCGTGAACGCGATTTCGGCGGGTCCGGTGAAGACCGCGTCGGCGCGCGGAATCCGGGATTTTTCCAAGATTCTACAGGTTGTCGGCGAACATGCGCCCCTGCGAAGGAACACGGATCCCGCCGAGGTCGCCGATGCCGCGGTTTTTCTGGCGAGCGACTTAGGCCGCGGCGTGACGGGGGATGTGATGTTCGTTGACGCAGGGTTTCACATTATGGGGTTGTGAGGCGGCTATTTCTTCGCGAGCGGCTCCATGATTTTTGACAGAACATCGGGTCTGGATTCATCGCGCTCGAGATGCGGATAGCGGTTTCCGCCTTGATATTCGATTTTGTGGACGCTGTAGAATTCGCCGCGCTTGATCAGCAGCTCGATGGGCGCGGGACCACTGGCCGTGGCGTCGATCGCTTCGCTCAACAAATTTCCGGAATATGCGTGATTATTTACGGCAATTACTTTATCCTCCGGAGCAATTCCGGCTTTTTGCGCGGGACTTCCCATGATAACGTCGTCCACGCGGCCTTCTTCTTTGAGAATTAATCCGATCGAATAACGGAAATCCCACTCTCTTTTTTCGTCCTCGTCGACGCGAAGCATGTCCGGGAGGTTCGAATTGTACACCAGTTTCCAACCGCCATTCTCGATTCCGGCCATAGGTGGGTGCGGCTCGATCGAATCGACGCGCTTGTGGAAAAACGCGGCCCAATCGTAGGGCTCGACCTGGTTGAGCGCTTCCATCAACTGATCGAAGGTGTACGGCTTCAATTCAGGAGCGCCGCTGGGGCCGCCGTAAAACAGGCGGCAGAAATCGTTGAGCGATTTTTTGCCGTTGCTGAGCTGGCGGATGGTCACGTCGGCGTCGAGCCACAGCAGCGTGCCTTCATCGTAATAATCGACGCCGCGGCGGAGGTTCGAGTAATCGTCGCGGGCGTCGTACAGAAGCTGCGCGGCGGCCGCGGTGTCTTCAAGAGGACGCCACAAGCGGCCCGGCGCGTTATCGAGCTCCGCGGCGATGATGCCGATGCGCTCGCGCAGGTCGCGATGGCTCAGCAGGCCGGTGCGCGCGGTGAGAATTTCGCCGAGATACTGCGTGAGGCCTTCGTACACCCACAGAAGATTGCCCTTCATCGGCTCGCTGTAATCGGGGATCACCAGGCCCGCGGGGCGGCGATATTTTCCGTTCCAGGAATGCACGAACTCATGCGGCAGAAGGTCGGCGTTGTAGCGCTCGGCGGAATTTTCGAGCAGCGCGCGCTCGCGCACGCGATCGTCGCTCGATTCGTGATGCTCCAGGCCGAAGCTCGCCACGTGATCGCTGAGCGTATATAAGAAATGATAGCTACGGTAGTGGCGCGCGCCGAACAGCGCGCCGGTTTCGGCCACCAGGTTCTTGTAATGCTGGATCTGATCGTCGGAAATTTCCGTGGCGCGCCCGGAATCCGCGGCGATGTGCAGGTAATGCGCGATGGACCCGTCGCGGCCGAGATCGACGGTTCGATAATATTTGCCCGTGGAAACCGGAGAATCGATCAGCGTGTTGAGCGGGCAGGGCTCGAATTCGATTTCATTTCCCGATTCGCGCGCGACGGGCAGCGCGGTTCCGAACTTCCGGCCGTCGGGAATGCGCAGCGTGGCTTGATATTGCAACTGATCGGCAGGAGGTCCCTGCGGATACAGCACGGCCTGATTCCACGCGATCACGGCGAGCGCTTCCGTGGTGGACGCGCCGGCCGAAAATTCTCCCGATTCCGGCGGCGAGATCTGATCGAAATGGATATCGAGCGCGGCCGCGCCTTCCGGCACGGTGATGTGATACGCAAACAGGTTCACGTTGTCGCGCGCCCACGGGATGCGTTGTCCGTTCGCGGAAATCGTCAAGGCGACCATGTCGACCACCGGGCCGGTGGGTCCGTGCTCGCCCGGAATCCACTGCGGATAGAGCAGCGTCATGGGACCCGGCCTCGCGGGCATCGTCAGGTGCGTATGGAACAGGCGGCGTGGCGCATCGGTTGCGTCGAGCGCCACGTGAATCGTATTGTCCTGCGGGGTGAGGATCGGCGCGCACACCAACGTGAGCGCCAGCAGTTTTCGCACTTATGTTTGCTCCCGGAAATAAAAGATGAGATCGGTATGCGGAGGCGCGACGCCGATTTGCCGGAACATCGCCATCACCTGGCCGCGATGCAGCGTGGCATGATTCACCACATGCAGCACGATCTGCCACAGTGCGGAGTCGTACGGATTCCCGCGCGAATCCGTGTAGTGAATCACGCGCGTGAGATCGGAATCCTTAATTCCCGCGAGAAACTCCTCCCAGCGCTTATGGACTTGCGGCCACGCGAGTTCGAGAGGCTCGGGCTGCTCCATTTTTTCTCCGGTGACGCGCTCGATCCATACGCGATCGGCAAGGTGGATGTGCGCGAGGGTCGAAAAAATCGACTTGTGCGACACGTTCATCTCGCGATGAAGCTGTTCGGGATCGAGCTGCTGGGCCGCGTCGAGAAGCTTACTCGACGCCCACCTCGAATATCGCAGATGATTGCGAGCTTCTTCGGCGGTCATCTTAACAGCCACGCGCGCATGGTGCGCGACACCAGGTCCGACGCGTCCTGCTGCACGAAATGACCGGCATCGGGGATGGTCACCAGCGTGTAATCCTTGCCCATCCATTCCCAGGTGTTGTTGAGCGCGGGCGCCAGCAGCGCCGTGTCCTTCAACCCGTGGAATTCAAGCACCGGCATCTGCGTTTTCACCACCGGCGCGTCGGCGGGATAATCCGTGTACGGCTCGCGCGGATAATTCGCCTTGTAGTAGTTCAACATCGCTTCGATGTCGGAGCGCTTGAAAGCTTCGATGTATTTTTCCTTGGCCGCGGGATCCTTCACCCAAAAAGCCAGACGCTCCGGAGTCCAGCCCTTGGATCCTTCGGGCGTCTGGAAAGCGCGCGCGTAGGCGCTGGCTTTCTGCTGATTGGGATCGGTGGCGAGCTCGTGCGCCAACCCTCGCGGATGCGGCAGATTCAGGATGATCAACCGGTCGGTCATCTGCGGAAGATTCAGCGCGAACTGCCATGCCACCATGCCGCCCCAATCGTGCCCCACGATAATCGCCTTCGACTGCCCGAGCGATTTGATCACGGCCGCGACGTCGCCGACCAGGTATTTTACGTCGTAATTTTCGACGCCCTTGGGCTTGTCGCTCAAATTATAGCCGCGCTGATCGATCGCCACGCACTGGAATTTGTCCGACAGCGCTTCCATCTGGTCGCGCCAGGTGTACCAGAAATCGGGGAAGCCGTGAATCATGATGATCAGCGGGCCGTGGCCCAGGCTGGCGTAATGAATTTTGACTCCGTTCGAATCGGCGTAGCCGTTGGTGACGCGCGATTCGATATCGGAAGCGAATACAGATGCCGCGCAGAGCAGCGAAATCACAAGGGATCTCATATACTGCCAGTATAGTGCGCTATCATTCCACACTGGCCTCATGTCGAAAACGAAGTTGAAATCCGTTCCTGTTCCTGTTCCTGTTCCCGAACCCGCGCCGCTGGAGGCGCCTGCCACGCGATCGCATCTGCCGCTGCTGCTGATTTTGTTCATCGGCAGCGGATGCGCGGCGCTGATTTACGAAGTCGTCTGGTTCCAGTTGCTGCAACTGGTGGTGGGATCGTCGGCGGTTTCCCTCGGCGTTCTGCTGGCGACGTATATGGGCGGAATGTGCCTGGGCAGCCTGCTGCTGCCGCGTTACGTGCGCCCCAGCCAACACCCGCTGCGCGTCTACGCGATGATCGAAGCCGGCATCGGCGTGTGCGGATTGCTGGTGCTGTTCGGCCTGCCGCTGCTCGATCATCTTTATGCCGCGATCGCGGCGCACGGATTGTTCGGAATTCTGATGCGCGCGATCGTCGCCGCGATCTGCCTGCTTCCACCCACGCTGCTGATGGGCGCGTCGCTGCCGGCCATCGCGCGCTATGTGGAAACTTCGCCGCGCGGAGTTTCCTGGCTGGGGTTTTTTTACGGCGGCAATATCGCCGGCGCGGTGATGGGCACGCTGCTGGCCGGATTTTACCTGCTGCGCGTGTACGACATGCCCACGGCGACCTACGTCGCGGTGGCGATCAACGCGGGTGTCGCGCTGTTGAGCTATCGACTTTCAAAACGCACGGCCTATGAGCCGTCGCCCGTGGTCGAAGCTCCCCAAGCCGCCGCGGAGGGCCCCAACGCGATCTATATCGCCATCGCGCTGTCAGGACTCACCGCGCTCGGCGCGGAAGTGATCTGGACGCGGCTGCTCTCGGTGATGCTGGGCGCGACCGTGTACACGTTTTCGATTATTCTGGGCGTGTTTCTGCTGGGGCTGGGACTCGGCAGCGGGCTCGCTTCGCATCTGGCCAAACAGATGGCGCGTCCGCGGGTCGCCCTGGGAGTGTGCCAGTTTCTGCTCGCCGCCGCGATCGGCTGGACCGCGTACACGCTGGCCGACGCGCTGCCCAACTGGCCCATCAACCCGCTGCTCGCGCGCGACGCGATCTTCAATTTTCAGGTCGATATCATGCGCTGCATGTGGGCGATTTT
>JASHWA010000304.1 GCA_030044325.1 Bryobacteraceae bacterium | reverse complement strand
GAATCGGAAGCTTCAGCCCTCTGGTGGCGACGGGCTTGGTGAGCCCCACGGACGCCGGAAAGACCGTCGCGACGTTCATCGGCGGCTTCAAGCGCGTGCATGGAGCATTCAAGTACGGGGATCTGGCTTTCAAGAATCACGGCAGCCATTACGGATTCATCGAGCACGGCGTCGTATTCAGCAAGCTTCAACCCGGGTTGGCGACCGTCTACGTGCTCGACGACGGGTCCGTTGGCATGAAGACATGGGCTGAGCAGGATAATCAGCTCTTGCCGGGGATCAGGCATGCACGTCAAAATGGCGTGCCGATCATTGATTTCGATAGGGCGTCGCAAACCGGAGTTCCCGGCGCGCTGGTGAACCGCTGGGGCGCGGGAAACTGGTCGGGATCGGAAGACATGAAATTGCGCACGATGCGCGGCGGTCTTGCTCTCGGGCGGAGCGGCGGGAAACGCTTTCTGATTTACGCCGTTTTCTCGGATGCCACTCCCTCGGCCATGGCACGAGTGTTTCAGGCTTACCGATGTGAGTATGCCATGCTTCTGGACATGAATGCGCTCGAACATACCTACCTGGCCTTGTATCGCAGAGCCGGATCCCAACTGTTTGTGGATCATCTGGTCAAAGGCATGGATGCGCTTGAAAAATCCGCGTCCGGCGAGGTCGTGCCGCGTTTTGTGGGATACGCCGACAACCGGGATTTTTTCTATGTGATGCGGCGCTGAGCTCGATAGGGAGGCGAGAGTGTGAAAGTTTCAAGAAGCGCGATCTTAGGCGCGATGATGCTGGCGGGCGCGGTCTTCTCGGCTGAAAACCGTTCCGTACGGGAAGAAAACGAGGTGTTATTCCGGGAATTGCAGCGCGCTCATGGTCTGTCGGACGCGCAGATGAACGCGATTCGCCAGATCTTTGCGAAATCGGGAATCATGAGCCAGGGCAATCCGGCTGTAACCCGCCATCCCATAACACCTGAAGAGGCTCGCGCCAAGCTGAACAAGCTGGGGATCGATTACGACAATCCGCGATTCGAGAAAATCTGCGGCACGAAATTCATGGCGCCGCTGTACGACCCCGCCACCCAGCGTCCGGAAGACGCGAAGGTGTGCATCGATCAGTTCGAATTCCCCGATATCCCGGCCGAGTATCCGGTGGTTTGGGTGAAGGCGCGCGAAGCGGCGGAAATTTGCTCGGCGATGGCCAAACGCATGTGCGACGCTCACGAATGGGAAGGCGCCTGCGAAGGCGATCTTCAGCCGCCGGATTATGAGTGGAATCTCGCCAAAGGTCTGAGCCCCAATGCCGCGATCGAGCGCATGCGAATCGCGCACAACCGAAAAGACGAGGCGACGAAGCGCTGGAGCTATGGACCGGAATATCGCAAAGGAATTTGCGCCACGTCGAGCCAGAAGACGCCGGGATGCAATGGCGGCAGTTGGACCGGATGCGGCTCCAACACTTTTCCCGACGGCTCATTTCCTGATTGCCACAGTCCACTGTACGTTTACGATCTCAACGGGAATGCGGCGGAGCATATGAATCTGCCGCTCAATGAAGCGCAGATGGCCAGCCGCGGCAGCAAGGAGCTCGGCTACACGGAGATGAAGGGAAGCTGGTTCATTTTTGACACGTATCGCGCACATGAGGACTGGTGCCGCTGGCGCGCTCCTTACTGGCATGGCACACGGGTGATGGATGAACACAGTCACGCCAATTACCACCTGAGTTTCCGCTGCTGTAAGACACTCAAGTAAGCTATGCTCTGGCGAAAATCGACGAGACCGGGATGGTCCCCTCATAGCTAAGAGCCGTTGCTAGGGCGGAGTTCTCCAGGAGATCGCGCACCGATCTCATTCTTCCGTCCACCAGAGCCTGCGCAGCGACCAATCGGATTCCGTGGCTGTAGTCGGCGTAGCCGGCGCCGTGCACCGTGCTGAGCGGCTGGATCGGCATACCGGGCGCACGATGCCAGCCGTAAATGGCGATCCGACCGGCCATCCGCGTCAAGCGGTTGGTGAGGACGACATCCTTTTTGTGACCCGCGACCAGCGCGCCGTCCCGGAAATCGCGGCTCCGAGCCTGCTCCTCGATCATCCGATTGTGCATCTGGTAATAACACGTGGACGTCATCTGCGGACCGGCGGGCAGCGGCTGCGGCGTGAAACGGAAATTCGATTGATCGTAGATCGCGTCTACAATTTTCCGGGTCGGCAGCACAAAGCCGAAGCGATTCGCGATAAACACCGCGCTATGAAGATTCATCGGGATGCGCAGAAAATCATCATCAGACCCGATCGCGAGATATTCCGGCGTAACAAAAATCGTTGCGGCAGCCGCCCCCGATCGCAGTTTGACGGGGACCACCTTTCTTAAAAACGCGGGCAGATTGCCCTGCGCCAACTGATCCAGAATTGCCTGCTCGCGCTCCTGCCGATCCATCGTCGAAACGAATTCTGCGAATTGCGATCCGGTGAGAGCATTTTCCGGCCGCGCCGGGATGCGGTGCGCGAAGTCCGCATTCTGCGCATCGTTTGCCCGGGCGAACTGAGCGAATGCGGCCGAGACCGCCAGCCTCATGCCGTTCCTGCGCGTGAAGCGCCGCTCCAACAAGCCCGTAGAGAGCATTCCTTGATTGTAGCTAATAGGACGCGAACAGTTTGCCCCAATCGGTCTGAAGCGCCTGCCTGACCCGTGCGCGGCCCACGAAGTTGTACCAATAGACATCGTGATACAAGCGCGAGGCGACATAGGACCAGGGCGTGATCGCCGTGCGCAGCAGCAGGTGTTCGAGCGGCTTCAGCGGACCCCAATAGATCGCCTTCTGTCCGTGGCTTGCGAACGTGTCGCCCACCTGAAAGTGAAAGTTGACGTTGCTGATGTCTTCGCCCACCACTTCGATTTGGTTCACGTCGCCGCAACCAAGCCCTTGCTCGTTCGCCAGGCGGATGAACTTGATTGAGAGCGGATCGAATCCCATCATCTTCGCTGCAATCGTATCAATTGCCACCATGTCGCCGCTCGCCAGAATGTAATTCTTCACGTGGGGCACCATACATCGCGGACCCGGGCCGTCACCGGCGAACGTGCCGTCCATCGCCGCGAACAGCCCGGGATGAATTTCCTTCTGAATGGCCAGCAGGTCGACGAGCGTTTCGTGGATTACACTGTGAGTCCAGTGTCGCTTCTCAAACAGTAGTCCACCGAATGCGTTTTTCATCGCGCCAGTGATGGTGGTGAAAACATGTGTTTTCATGGTCGGCAGATGAATCACGTTCGATCCGACCAGCCGCTTGGGAATGCGAATGCCTTCGGGATAAACCTGGTCCAATACGCGCATCTTCGTTTTGGGCGTGTACCGAATCCACGGCTCGCTTCTTTCGTAGAGATGGATATTGCGCACGCCATACTTATCCACAACAACTTGTTTTTGTTTATTGGCAACTTCGCCGCGCCGCGCGCTCACCACCACCGTACGGTTGTGGCAAGCGTAGAGTTTCTCCTTTGTGTAGCCGTCCTCAAGGAGCGTGGAGATCACGCCGTCAAGCTGCCAGGGAGTCGTTGAACAGGCCGGGTAAAAATTCTGCCAGCTGATATTGATCTTGAGAGCGGTCTGGTTCTCCTTCGGCAAATTGGATTGATAATCCGCCAGCCGCATCAGCCGGTGGTAATCGCCCACAACGGTTGCCGGCGTCGTCTTCAAGACTGCGACACGGGATCGCGGCATGGCTTCACCGCCTTTTCACTCGCACTCGTACGGACAGCGAAGCGCAGGAGTACTTTGTGGCGCCGACACAGCTTATGACATAGGTGGTGTCTTCCACGGGCGCAACTTGAAGCGTTCCGGTGCCGCCTTCGAAGGTTCCAAGTTTGTGCAGCTCGCCGTGGCCGATGGTTGAATCCGGCGCTTCCTCGAGGGTGATTTCCGTAGCCCCTTTAATGGACCAACGCAAAACGGCAGTTTCTCCAGGGGCGATCTCGCGTGGCTGGACGTCAAAGACAAAATCCCGGGACGCGTCGTTCTTGCGGCTCTGCGCGACGCTCGACCCAACGATCGGGAGCAGGATGCCAAAGAGACAATATCGCATCACTTTCAACACCTGCAAGTGACGCTCCAGCAGCTTCCGGCCTGTTTCGCGTGGTCCTCGGCCGATGAGCGGAACTACACCCGATATTCTGCGCCAAATGCCGCAGCCTAACGGCGCGCAAAAAAGAAAACAAAGCGCTGGTAGGCTGCGTGCAGCAACGCATATAGACTAATGTTCTCCCGCTTGCGACGGCTAATCGTTCTTCTTGCATATGCTACGCCGGCAGTCACAGCTCAATTAAAGCCAGCGACGCTGCAGGCCTGGGGGAACTACATTCAAGCTGCCGAGCCGAGGCTGCGGAACGATGAGGCGGATCAACTTCAGAACGTTGACCGTCAACGCCTCGACAGCGGCGAGATTATCGCTTGGCCGGCGAAGGGCAAGCCATTGCGCAGCGTCCCGCGTGGATTAATCCACAATTGGACTGGCGCGGTCTTCATTCCCGGCGCTTCCATCGCGGATGTCCATGCCGTGCTTGAAAATTACGGCTGCTACGCGAACTACTACAGGCCGACGATCCGTTCGGCGCAACTTATTTCCCGCAAGGGTGACCGCGAATCCGTTCGAATTCGGTATGTGCGCAAAGATCTTTTCGTAGCCGTTGCCCTGGAGGTTGCGTACGACATGCAATCCTGCCGTGCGGATGAGAACCGCTGGTATTCGCTCTCCAACAGCATTTCGATCCAACAGATTCATGATTACGCGAGCCCAACCAGCGCACCCTCCCTGCTAACGACGGGAGC
>JASHWA010000303.1 GCA_030044325.1 Bryobacteraceae bacterium | reverse complement strand
GGTCGCCCTTGGTCACCGCCGTGCCGACTTCCGCGATCGCGCGAAGCTGGTTGGTCAGCGTCGCCGCGAGCTGATTCACGTTGTCGGTCAGGTCGCGCCAGATTCCGGCCGCGCCGGGCACGCGGGCCTGCCCGCCGAGTTTCCCTTCGATTCCGACCTCGCGCGCGACCGTGGTCACCTGGTCGGCGAAGGTCGCGAGCGTGTCGATCATCTCGTTGATCGTGTCCGCCAGCTCCGCGATTTCGCCCTTGGTTTCCAGAACCAGCTTGCGTTTCAGATCGCCGTTGGCCACCGCGGTGACCACTTTCGCAATGCCGCGCACCTGAGTGGTGAGATTCGCGGCCATGAAGTTGACATTGTCCGTCAAGTCCTTCCACGTTCCCGCGACGCCCTTGACTTCGGCCTGCCCGCCCAGTTTTCCATCCGTTCCCACTTCGCGCGCCACGCGCGTTACCTCGGAGGCGAAGGAATTGAGCTGATCCACCATGGTGTTGATGGTGTTTTTGAGCTCCAGAATTTCGCCCTGCACATCGACGGTGATTTTGCGCGACAAATCGCCGTTGGCGACCGCGGTGGTCACCTGCGCGATATTGCGCACCTGCGCGGTGAGGTTGCCGGCCATGGAATTGACCGAATCCGTCAGGTCCTTCCAGGTTCCGGCGACGCCGCGCACTTCCGCCTGCCCGCCCAGTTTTCCCTCCGTGCCGACCTCTTTCGCCACGCGCGTCACTTCCGCCGCAAACGAGGAAAGCTGGTCCACCATCGTGTTGATGGTGTTCTTGAGCTCCAGAATTTCGCCGCGCACGTCCACGGTGATCTTGCGCGACAGATCGCCGCGCGCCACGGCCGTGGTGACTTCCGCGATATTGCGCACCTGGTTGGTCAGGTTCGACGCCATGAAGTTGACGTTATCCGTCAAATCCTTCCAGGTTCCGGCAACGCCCTTCACCACCGCCTGGCCGCCGAGCCGGCCTTCGGTGCCGACCTCTCGCGCAACACGTGTGACCTCAGATGCAAACGAGGAAAGCTGGTCCACCATCGTGTTGATGGTGTTCTTGAGCTCCAGAATTTCGCCGCGCGCGTCCACGGTGATCTTGGTGGTCAAATCGCCGCGCGCGACCGCCGTGGTCACGCCGGCGATATTGCGCACCTGGTTGGTCAGGTTCGACGCCATGTAGTTGACCGAATCGGTCAGATCCTTCCACGTTCCCGCGACTCCGCGCACATCCGCCTGCCCGCCCAGTTTCCCTTCCGTGCCGACTTCACGCGCCACGCGCGCGACTTCCGAAGCGAAGGCGTTGAGCTGGTCCACCATCGTATTGATGGTGTTCTTCAGCTCCAGAATCTCGCCGCGCGCATCGACGGTGATCTTGGTCGACAGATCGCCTTTAGCGACGGCGGTGCTCACCTGCGCGATGTTGCGCACCTGCGAGGTCAAATTGCCGGCCATGAAGTTGACCGACTCGGTCAGATCCTTCCACACGCCGCCCACGCCTTTCACCACTGCCTGCCCGCCGAGTTTCCCCTCCGTCCCGACCTCTCTCGCCACGCGGGTGACTTCCGACGCAAACGAGTTGAGCTGATCCACCATCGTGTTGATGGTGTTCTTCAATTCCAGGATTTCGCCGCGCACATCCACGGTGATCTTGCGCGACAGATCGCCGTTGGCGACAGCCGTGGTCACTTCCGCGATATTTCGCACCTGCGCCGTCAGGTTTCCGGCCATCGAATTGACCGAATCCGTCAAATCCTTCCACACGCCGCCGACGCCCTTGACCTGCGCCTGCCCGCCGAGTTTTCCTTCGGTTCCCACTTCGCGCGCCACGCGCGTCACTTCGCTTGCGAACGAATTGAGCTGGTCGACCATCTCGTTGATGGTGTTCTTCAGCTCCAGAATCTCGCCGCGCGCATCCACCGTGATCTTGGTCGACAGATCGCCCTTGGCGACGGCGGTGGTCACGCCAGCGATGTTGCGCACCTGGTTGGTCAGATTGCCGGCCATCGAGTTGACCGACTCGGTCAGATCGCGCCACACGCCCGCGACGCCCTCGACTTTGGCCTGCCCGCCCAGTTTTCCTTCCGTTCCGACTTCGCGCGCCACGCGCGTCACCTCGCTCGCAAAGGAGTTGAGCTGCTCCACCATGGTGTTGATGGTGTTCTTCAATTCCAGAATTTCGCCGCGCACGATCACCGTGATTTTGCGCGACAGATCGCCCTTGGCCACGGCGGTGGTGACTTCTGCGATATTTCGAACCTGCGCCGTCAGATTCCCGGCCATCGAGTTGACCGAATCGGTCAGATCCTTCCACGTTCCGGCGACGCCCGGCACGTCCGCTTCGCCGCCCAGCAGTCCTTCGGTTCCCACTTCGCGCGCCACGCGCGTCACCTCCGCCGCAAACGAGGAAAGCTGGTCCACCATCGTGTTGATGGTGTTTTTGAGCTGCAAAATCTCGCCGCGCGCATCGACGGTGATGCGCGTCGAGAGATCGCCCTTGGCCACCGCGCTGGTCACTTCGGCGATATTGCGGACCTGGTTGGTGAGATTTCCGGCCATGCCGTTGACCGAATCGGTCAGATCTTTCCACACGCCCGCGACGCCCTTCACCACCGCCTGGCCTCCCAGCCGGCCTTCGGTCCCCACTTCGCG
>JASHWA010000302.1 GCA_030044325.1 Bryobacteraceae bacterium | reverse complement strand
AGCCGGGCATTTTGTTCGGCGTAGAAAAAATCGTCGGCGGCGATACGGCCGTCGCGGCGGGCGTAGTCGGCGGCGCGCCTTTGCAGCTCGATCAACTGCGAGACTACTTCTGATTCGCAGCTCTGGCTCAGGCCGAATCCGGCTGCATAGCCATAAGCCTGCGGATCCTCGCCAAAATGCTCGAAACAGCCATAACGGTATCGTGCGCGGCGCGC
This sequence comes from Bryobacteraceae bacterium, assembly GCA_030044325.1. GTDB lineage: Bacteria > Acidobacteriota > Terriglobia > Bryobacterales > Bryobacteraceae > Palsa-187. Next base: position 4,572 of record JASHWA010000302.1, on the reverse strand, counting down.
GCCTTCGGGATCGACTTTGTCAAGGTAAGCTAAGACGGCCTCAATGGAAGCATGCAGGCTGTACAGATCCAGGCCGTAGAATCCGGTTTTCGCGGCCCGCGGCGCGACGGAATCATTGTACTCGCGCAGCCAGCCGATGAAGTCCAGAACATCGGCATTGCGCCACATCCACGCGGGAAAACGCTTGAATCCGGCGAGAGCTTCTTCGGCGTCGGGATCTCCTCGTTCACCGCGTACGTAGCGATTCACGCGATAGGCGTCCGGCCAGTCCGCTTCGACCGCGATCGCCGTGAAACCTTTTTCCTCGATCAGTCGTTTTGTGATCCGCGCGCGCTCACGATAGAATTCGTGGGTCCCGTGCGAAGCTTCTCCTAACAGAACGAAGCGCGCCTCGCCAATAAATCTCAGAAGCGCATCATAATCCTCTCGATTCTCAACCAGGGGTTGCGCGGAATCACGCACCAAATCGAGAACGATCGCCTCAGTTGTTGAAGGCACGGCGTTTATCTCCCGCATTTGCCTTAAGAACAGCAACCAAGAAGCCAAATTTTGGTGGGCCTTACCACGCCGGTAGGTAATCTCGAGATACCTGCGAGAATCGCGGGCACTTGCACCTCGGTCCGCAGAGTTGCTTTCCGAGCTTCCTTTGATGTCCCATCGCCAGCAGCCTCGCCGCAACGGTATCGCCGGATGGCCGTGCTGTTCGTGCGCTTCCCAAAACGGCTGCTTCAAAATGGACGGGAGCACAGAATGCAAGCGCCGATAACGGGCGTCCTCCGAGTGATCCTGTGCCCTGGCCCGCAGTGGCTACGTGTGCCACCGCAACCAAGGATTGATCCCTACCAGATGCGTCTCAGCAAGAACGCAAACCCCGAGCTCATATGAACGCTGTGCCAAGACTCTCCGACGCGGCCACGCGCAGATTTCGCGCAAATCTCTGTGGAATATGGCCCAGCGAACAACTTGGATTTGATGAACAGCCGGCCGCGGCGGGGCGCAGGAAAGGCGAACGTTGCTCAACCATTTTGAAGGAGCATGAATGGAGAACACTCAAATCGCCCGGCGGCTGGAGGAAGTCGCTTCCATTCTCGAAGAGCAGCGCGCCAACCCGTTTCGCGTGCGCGCCCACGTAAAGGCGGCGGAAACTGTCCGGCGGCTGCCGATCCCGCTGACCGAGCTTTGGCGCGAGGGCGGCGATGCGGCATGATTACAGCGCGGCAAGGCGTTCTCGCTGGCAAACGAATTGTGGGTGGACGCGAAAATGAGTGTGAGGCGTTCTACCTGTATCGCAAGGCTTCAACCGCAATCCATGTAAGCCGCTGCCCGATCCGGCAAATCAGCAGGATGCTCGCACCCTTTCATTAAGGACACCGTGCGCTATCCTGTTGCGACGAAGTCCCGCCCGGAGTGCGGCATGTCCAGATTGTGTTTTTCAACTTGCAGCGCAAGGCGTCACGCCCGATCCGCAGGATGCGCGCGGCCTTGGTTTGATTGCCCCCGGCCGATTCGAGAGCGCGTATCACCAGCAGGCGTTCCTGCCCCTCGATGGTGGCAACTTCGACGTGAGGAGAAGGAATGACCGCGGGCTCAACATGCTCGCGCAGGCGGGGTTGCTTTGATCGTCTCGGCAGGGCTTCTTGCGTGGGCTGCATCGCTTTTGAGTACGCCAATCAACTCGTGCTCGGTGATTTGAACCTCGCTTATGTTTTTCGACTTCGGCCTCACAGGTGCACTTGTGTTGACGGAGCTTCCGCGGCATGTCCTGTCGGCTGTTCATCTTGATCGCCTCATCTTCGCTGGCGATGGCGGCAGTTCCATTGAGGCCCGCCACTATCAAAGCATGGGATGCCCATGTCGAAGCGGCAGAGTTGCGCCTGGACAGCCAGGAAGCGAGCCAAGTGCCATGGATAGATCAGGTTCCCGGCGGCCGCGAACGGCTTCGGAGCGGCCAGATCGAGGCTTGGCCCGCGGATGCGCCCGCCATTCCACATGGGTTGATCCATGATTGGGTCGGCGCCATTTTCATCCCCGGCGCTTCGATCGCTGACGTTATATCCGTGCTTCAGGGCTTCGACCGGTACGCCGATTATTATGGGCCGACCGTTCGTGACGCGAAGCTTCTCTCCCGCGATGGAGACCGTCTGTCCTACCGCATTCGTTATGCTCGGAAAGCCCTCTTCGTGATGGCTGTGCTCGATATCGAATTCACCTCCCGCGAGTGCTGGATCCATGAGCATCGATGGTATTCCGTGGCCCGCAGCGCTTCCGTTCAGGAAATCCACGACAGCGGCGAGCCGGACGAGCGCGCTGTCCCAGCTGAGGAAGGAAGCGGCTACATCTGGCGTGCTTTCGCCGGCTCCAGGCTCCGTGAAGCTGATGGCGGGGTTTATCTCGAGCAGGAGAGCATCGCCCTGAGCCGGACCATTCCGGCGGGACTACGCTGGCTGGTCAAGCCATTTGTGGAGCGTTTGTCGAAAGAGCTGGTGATCTCCACGCTTCGCCGGACCCGCGACGCAGTCGTGGCGCCGGCTTCAGCGACTCAGTGAAGGACGAAGCATGCAGCCCCGTATCCGGAATTCAGATTCGGAGCCGCAGAAACGCGTTCCCCGATGGAGCGAATTGCTTCCGTTCTTCCACCGGATTGCACGTTACGGCGACGAATTTATCATCTATCACGATGGGTTTCGGGCATGGACGTTTCACTATACGGACATCGCGCGACTGGCGGAGGGGTTGGCCGCGCGCCTTCAAGCCAACGCCATTCGCAAAGGCGATGCCGTCCTGATCTGGTCGGAAAGCCGGCCTGGATGGATCATTGCACTGTGGGCCTGTTTGCTGAACGGGGCGGTCGTTGTGCCGGTCGAGCCGCAGTCCTCCCTCGATTTTTTCCGGAAAATTGAACAAAAGGTCCACCCCCCTTTGATTCTCGCCGGAGAACGAGTTCCGGAAGTACCGCCAGGCGAAGTTGCCGTGTGGCGAATCGCGGAGGTCGAGCACAGCGCCGGGCCGGCCGGATTCACTCCGGTTGAGGTTTTCGAAGACGACGTAGCCGAAATCGTTTTCACCTCCGGCACCACGGCCGAGCCGAAAGGCGTCGTGATCACCCATCGCAATCTCGCTGCGCAACTCCGGCCCATTGAGGACCAGTTCGCGCCCTATCTCAACTACGTTCGCCCGTTCGCTCCTGTGCGGATTCTCAACCTGTTGCCGATGAGTCACCTGTTCGGACAATCGCTCGCGACCTTTGTTCCGCCTCTGATTCCCGCTTCGGTGCTGTTTATTTCAAGCGCCAGTCCGCGCGAGATTGTGCGGCAGATCCGGTCGCGACGCGTCGCCATCCTGGTTTCGGTTCCCAAGGTTCTTGAAATCCTGCGAGATTACATCGTGCATCAGTTTCCCGAAGCCGCCGACACTTCGCGGCGGAAGCAGCCATGGCCGCTTCGCTGGTGGCGATACCGGCGCGTGCATCGCATGTTCGGCTGGAAATTCTGCTGCGTGGTTTCCGGCGGAGCGCCGCTGCCGGCCGATCTCGAACAGTTTTGGGCGAACCTCGCTTTCGTTGTGGTGCAAGGCTATGGACTCACGGAAGCCGCGCCGGTAATCAGCTTTAACCATCCGTTTCATGTTCAGGCGGGAACGACCGGAAAGCCGCTGGAGGGAGTGGAAGTCAGGATCGCGGAAGACGGCGAGGTCCTGGTGCGTGGCGAAAACGTCACCCCCGGATACTTCGAAGCGCCGGAAGAAAATCGCAGCGCCTTTAAAGATGGATGGTTCCATACCGGCGATTTTGGCGAGCTGGACGCACACGGGAACCTGATCATTCGCGGCCGGAAAAAGGACATGATCGTGACTCCCGAGGGGCTCAAGGTTTTCCCTGAGGACGTGGAGAGCGTGCTCGACCGTCTCCCCGGGGTGCGCGAGTCCGCCGTGATTGGAAAGGACCACGTTCACGCCGTGTTGGTTCTCGAGAGCGGTGCGCGGCCCGACGAAATCGTTCGCGGGGCGAACGCGAAACTGGAGAATCACCAGAAGATTCGATCCTTCTCCATGTGGCCTGGAGCGACGTTGCCGCGGACGAAAACCACCCGCAAACTCCGGCGCGCCGAGATTGCAAACGTGATCGAAAAGGGCGCCGGCCGGCCAGTCGTGAACCCGGAGAACGAAGTGGCCGCTGTGCTTCAAAAGTACGCGCAGGGCCGCACCATCCATCCGGAGACAACCATCGAGGAGCTGGGCCTCAGCTCGCTCGACCGGGTGGAACTCATGATGGACCTGGAGACGAAACTGAATACGCCCATCGATGAGCGTGCCTTCGCATCGGCCGTCACGGTCGCCGATCTGGCCAAGCCCATGCTGCCGATCGAGGAGACATCGTTTCCCGCATACAACCGAAGCTGGGTCGCCAGGATAATCCGCGGCGCCGCGCTCGAAGGAATTCTGCTGCCGTTCACGAGAACTTTCGCCCGGCGCAACGTAGCAGGCTTGGACCATCTCGAGAACATCGCCGGCCCGGTCATTTTCGCGGCGAACCACGAAAGCCACTTCGACACGCCGGTGATTCTCGCGAGCCTT
>JASHWA010000301.1 GCA_030044325.1 Bryobacteraceae bacterium | reverse complement strand
CTGAAATGCTGCAAACTCGCTTTGGAGCTTTTTCACCTTCATGTCATCGATAGACGTTCCGCTTCACAATGGCGGCTTTGGTAAAACCGCGCGCAAAGACAACTGGTGGATCGAGCCGCTGCTGGTCTTTCTGGGATTTTCCGCCTTCATTGTCTACTCCACCTGGGCCGCGCTGCAGGGCGACAACTACACCTTCGGGCCGTATTTGTCGCCGTTTTATTCGCCGCTTCTCATGACCAGCAAGCCGGCATGGTGGCCGGCGATCCTGCCGTTTTCCGCCGCGATGTTGATCCTGTGGGCGCCGGGCGGATTCCGGCTCACCTGTTATTACTATCGCGGCGCGTACTACAAAGCCTTCTGGGCCGATCCGGTTTCCTGCACGGTGGGCGAACCGCGCAAGTCGTATTGGGGCGAGCGAACCTTCCCGCTGATCCTGCAAAACGTGCATCGATATTTTCTGTACCTGGCGCTGATCTTCATCGTGATCCTGGCAGCGGACGCGTACCGGGCGATGTGGTTCGACGGGAAATTCGGAATCGGCGTCGGAACGCTGGTGCTGATCGTCAATCCGATTCTGCTCGCCTGCTACACGCTGGGATGCCATTCGCTGCGGCATTTGACCGGCGGGCGCTTGGATGAGATGTCGAAAAAACCGGTCCGCAAGCAGGCCTACGATTGCGTCTCGTGCCTGAACCGAAAACACATGCTGTGGGCGTGGATGAGCCTGTTCTGGGTGGGATTCACGGACCTGTACGTGCGCCTGTGCGCAATGGGCATCTGGCACGACGTGAGGATCATCTGATGGCCGACTATCAGAAGTTCGAATTCGACGTTCTGGTGGTGGGAGCCGGCGGTGCGGGATTGCGCGCGGCGATTGAAGCGTCGGCCGCGGGAGCGAAGGTCGGCGTTATTTCGAAATCGCTGCTGGGGAAGGCACACACGGTGATGGCGGAAGGCGGGATGGCGGCGGCCATGGGCAACGTGGACGATCGCGACAACTGGCGCGTGCACTTCGCCGACACCATGCGCGGCGGCCAGTATCTCAACAACTGGCGCATGGCCGAACTGCACGCCCAGGAAGCGCCGGCCCGGGTTCGGGAGCTCGAAGCGTGGGGCGCGATGTTCGATCGAACCAAAGACGGCCGCATTTTGCAGCGCAATTTCGGCGGCCACCGCTATCCGCGGCTGGCGCACGTGGGCGATCGCACGGGACTCGAGATGATCCGCACATTGCAGGATCACGGCGTTCATCAGGGCATCGATTTCCACATGGAAACGACGGTGGTGACGCTGCTCCAGGACGGCGATCGCTGCGTCGGCGCGTTCGCCTACGATCGGGAACGCGGGCGCTTCAAATTGTTTCATTCGAAAGCGGTGGTTCTGGCGACCGGCGGCGTGGGCCGCGCGTTTCAGATCACCAGCAATTCGTGGGAGTACACCGGCGACGGCCACTCGCTCGCTTTTCACGCCGGGGCCGACCTGCTCGATATGGAGTTCGTCCAGTTTCATCCGACCGGGATGGTGTGGCCTCCCAGCGTGCGCGGAATCCTGGTAACCGAAGGCGTGCGCGGCGAAGGCGGCGTGCTGCGCAACAAAGAAGGCAAGCGGTTCATGTTCGACGATATCCCGGCGAACTACAAAAGTCAGACCGCGGATAACGAAGAAGAGGGCTGGCGCTACACCCAGGGAGACAAGAATTCGCGCCGTCCGCCGGAGCTGCTGACGCGAGATCACGTGGCGCGCTGCATCCGGCGCGAAGTGAAGGAAGGCCGCGGAAGCCCGCACGGCGGCGTGTTTCTGGATATCGCGTGGATCAAAGCAAGACTGCCGAATTCGGAAGAGCACATCAAGAAAAAGCTGCCGAGCATGTACCACCAGTTCAAGCAGCTCGCCGATGTGGATATCACCAAAGAGGCGATGGAAATCGGGCCGACCATGCACTACATGATGGGCGGAGTCGCGGTGGATGCGGAATCGCAGATGTCCACGGTTGCGGGTTTGTTCGCGGCGGGCGAAAGCGGCGCGGGATTGCACGGAGCCAATCGATTGGGCGGGAATTCGCTTTCCGATCTGCTGGTGTTCGGAAAGCGCGCGGGCGAGTTTGCCGCCAAGTTCGCCAAAGAGCACGGAGCCGGACAAGTAAATCATGACCAGGTGGAGGAAGCCGCGCGGCGCGCGCTCGAGCCGTTCGAGCGCGGGCCGTCGGGCGAAAATCCGTACGCCATCCAGCACGATCTGCAAACCCTGATGCAGGACCTGGTGGGAATCGTGCGGCGCGAAGAAGAGATGGAGCGCGCGCTCGAAGGGATCGCAGCGCTGAAGGCGCGCGCGGCGAGGGCGGGAATCGGGGGAAACCGGGAATACAATAACGGGTGGCACACGGCGCTCGACCTGCGCAATCTGTTGACGGTTTCCGAAGCGATCGCCAAAGCGGCGATCACTCGAAAAGAGAGCCGCGGCGCGCACTTTCGCGACGATTATCCCGAGAAAAGCGAAAAATGGGCAAGCGTGAATCTTCGCGTGGTGAAATCCGCCGACGGCAGCGCGATGGTCAAAGAGGCGCCGGTAAAACCGCTGCCTGTGGAGCTCGAGCAGGTGATCGAGGAGAACAAATAATGGCCAGCGCAATTTTTCGCATCTGGCGCGGCGACGGCAACTCCGGAAATTTTGTCGACTACAGGACGGAAATCGAATCGGGCATGGTGGTGCTCGACGTGGTGCACCGCATTCAGGCCACGCAGGCGAACGATCTCGCGGTGCGCTGGAATTGCAAGGCGGGGAAGTGCGGGTCGTGCTCCGCCGAAATCAACGGCAAGCCGAGATTGATGTG
>JASHWA010000300.1 GCA_030044325.1 Bryobacteraceae bacterium | reverse complement strand
GCGGATTCGATACGTGCCTGACCGCTCCGCAGCTCGCCGCGCTCAAGAAGGTTTATGAAGGGCCGAAGAATTCCAAAGGCGAGCAGCTTTATCCGGGATTTCAGCCGGGCGGCGAAAGCGGCCTGGGCGGCTGGGGCGCATGGATCACCGGATTTTCGCAGGGCAAGAGTTTGGAGCACGCCTTCGCGCACGGATTTTTCGCCGACATGCTGTTTCAGAACGCCGCCTGGGATTACAAGACCTTCAATTTCGACCACGACGTGCGGCTCACCGACGACAAGATGGGGCTGGTGCTGAACGCGGTCGATCCCAATCTGAAGCGCTTCAAGAGCCGCGGGGGAAAATTGATCCTGTATCACGGCTGGAGCGACGCCGCGCTCGCGCCGACCAATTCGATTCACTATCTTCAGAGCGTCGAGGCGAAAATGGGCGCCAAGCAGGCTTCCGAATTCGTCGAGCTGTACATGGTTCCGGGAATGCAGCACTGCGGCGGAGGGCCGGGCGCGACCGAATTCGGCGCCTACGCCCCCGGCGCGAAAGAGGGATTGTCCACCGCGCTCGAACATTGGGTGGAAAACGGAACCGCGCCGGCCGAGATCGTCGCGTCGAAATTTAAGACCGAGAACAACCCGGCCAGCGGTGTCCTCCGCACGCGCCCGCTGTGCCCCTACCCGCAGGAAGCGCAGTATAAAGGATCGGGCAGCACCGACGACGCATCGAATTTCGCCTGCGCCGTACCTAAATAGTGATAATTTTCCGGCGCTGAACGCACTATTGGTTCATGAGCGGACTTCTGCTCCTGAGCATCGTCGCGTTCCTGCAAAACACGCCCTCGAGCGCGCCGTATTACACCGAAGCGAGCATCGCCAACACTGCGGCGAGCATCGCGAGCTACTACGCGCCCAACAGCTTCGTGACCGTTTATGGCGTGAATCTCGCGTTTGCGACCGCCGCGCTGACCGCTGACGATATCTCCGCGGGAATGCTTCCGACCGCGCTGCCGGGCACGGGTGTTCGCGTTTTGATCAACCAGATCGCGGCGGATTTATGGTATGTTTCGCCCTCGCAGATCAACCTTCTGGTGCCGAATTATCTCGCCGCGGGTCCGGCCACGTTGCAAATCGAAGTGGACGGCCTGGCCGGTCCCGCGATCGCGATAACCTTGAGCGCGGTCGCGCCGGCGATGTATCAGATCGACGCCGCGACCGTGCTTGCGGTGCATCTGGACGGGACGGAAGTGAATTCGAATTCGCCGGCGCAGCCGGGCGAGGTGATCGTGTTGTGGGCTACCGGCCTAGGGCCGACGTCGCCGGAGCAGTTGCCGAACCAGCTCGCCACGGCAGCCGCGACGCTCGCCACGTCGGATTTCGGCGTGTGGCTGAACGGCATGCCCGTCGATCCGTCGCTGATCTTATATGCCGGCGTGACACCGGGATGCGCGGGGCTGTATCAAGTGAATCTGAAATTGCCCGATGACACCCCGCCCAATCCCGAGATTCAGATCGGATGGAGCTCGCAGATGAGCCCGGCGCAATTGATCCTTCCGGTCGAGTGAGTCGCTGATTCGCGGTCGTCGGAGTGGAACGCCCGTCAGGGTTGGCGAGCGGTCGGGCCCATCGAAATCGCGGAAGCAGCGATCAAGCGCGCTCGCTCCGTGTCAGCGTTGGGCGAGGCGGCCTTACCGGCTCTCCAGAAACATCTTGACCCGCGACATCGCTTCTTCGAGCACCGCACGGTCCGACGCGTAGCAGATCCGCACGTTTCCTTCGCCGCCCGATCCGAACGCTACGCCCGGCGCGAGGCCCACTTTGGTTTCCATCAGCAGGCGTTTCGCGAATTCGAAGGAATCGCCCACGCCGTCCATACGCGCGAACAGGTAGAACGCGCCGTCCGGAACCGGCACCGTCACGCCGTCGATTTTGGCGAGTACCCCCAGGCAGAAATCGCGATTTTCGCGCAGGCGGCAAAGCATTTCCCGCAGGATTTGTTCGCCCCACAACAGCGCCGTTTCCGCCGCGCGCTGCGCGAATCCGGCCGCGCAGGACACCACGAATTCGTTGAGCTGCGCTGCGCGGACAAGCAGGTCCTTACGTCCGGCCATCCAACCGAGCCGCCATCCGGTCATGCACCACGCCTTTGAAAACGATTGTATGACAACCACCGCATCCTCACGCGTGGCTTTGCGCAGAATCGACGGCGCCGGAGGCGTGGGAACGCCCTTCTTCCAGGGCTGATCGAGGGCCGGATAGTACAGGCGCTCGTACACTTCGTCGGCGATCAGCCACAGGTTGTGGCGGCGCGTGAAATCGAGCAGACGGTCCTGATCTTCCGCCGTCGCGACCCAGCCCAGCGGATTCGATGGCGAGGTGTACAGCAGCAATCGTGTGCGCGGCGTCACCGCTTTTTCGAGCGCGTCGAAATCGATCGAATAGCGGCCGTCTTCGAGCACGTGCGCAACCGCGCGCGGCGTCGCGTTGGACATCTGGATGATCGCCGCGCCGTTGGGCCAGGCGGGCGTGAGCACAATGCCTTCATCGCCGGGGTCGAGCATGGAGCGAATGGCGACGCTCAGCGCCTGAACGCCGGAAGCGGTGACGGCAATCTCGGATGCCGGGTCGAGCTCGACTCCGTGCAGCTCGCCGTAATATCGCGCGAGCGCTTTGCGCAGCGAAGGCAGGCCCGCGTTCTCGGTGTAATACGTGTAGCCGTCGGCCATCGCTTTTTGCGCGGCGCGCTTGATGAAATCGGGCGTCGGGATGTTGGATTCGCCGAAGTAGAGCTTAAAAACGCCATCCATCCCCATGGCGATTTCGGCCAGCTCTCGAATTCGCGAATACGGAACGGCGAGCGCGGAAGAGGATACGTTAGCCAAGTTTTTAGTTTATCGCCTGGTTCGTGGTGAGCGGTTCGTAGTTCGTGGTGCGTGGTTCGTCGTCGGGTGTCCGACCGCGGTGATTCGTCCGCAGAGGGCGACGACCTACGGACCACTAACCACGAACTGAGGACTTCGCCTGGTCAGCGCCAGCGCGTCCTCGATTTCCGCGCCGATGCGCCATAACGCATCTTCCTGGCGCGGCGGAGCGAGAATCTGCAATCCAATCGGCAGGCCGGATCGGGTAAACCCGCACGGCATCGCGAGCGATGGAATTCCGAGCACATTGATCGCGCGCATGAAACGCGTGCTCGCCAGGCGAACGTCCTCGGCCGCACCGGCGATCTCGATCGTGGTCTGGCCGATCTTCGGCGCGGGAGTGGGCGTGGCAGGGGTGAAAATGCAATCGACCTCGGTCCACAGTTTCGAGAATTCGCGAATTTGGAGCCGGCGGACGCGCTGCGCATCGGCATATTCGGCGCCGGAAATCAGGCGTCCCTGATCGAGCAAAGCCAGCACGTCGGAGCCGAAATCGGCGCGCCGCGCCAGATACGGCCCGAGATTCGAAACGGCTTCGACCAGCAGCAGCACACGGCCGACGGTATTGATCGCGTCCATATCGGGCACGCGAATCTCGACGATCCGCGCGCCCAGCGCAGCCGCTGCCTGAACCACGCTGCGCATCGCCGTGGCGACTTCCGCGTCGAGGCGGTCAAAATAATAATTCGAGGGCAGGCCGATGCGCACGCCTTGAATATCTTCGTGCGTGGGAACATAGCCGCTGGGCTCCTCGGCCATGGCCTGAAACGCCGCGGCGCAATCGCGAACCGTGCGCGTCATCGGGCCGATGTGGTCTAGGGTGAGGCTGAGCGGAATCACTCCGCGGCGGCTGACGCGTTCATAGGTCGGCTTCAGACCGGCGGTTCCGCAAAAAGAAGATGGAATGCGAATCGATCCGCCGGTGTCGGTTCCAGTGGCGAGAAAAACCAGGCCCGCGGCCACGGCTGCACCGGACCCTCCGCTCGATCCGCCGGGAATGCGCTCGGTGTCCCACGGATTGCGCACCGCGCCGAAATGCGGATTGTTTGAAGTGATCCCGTAGGCCAGCTCGTGCAGTCCGGTTTTGCCGACCATCACCGCGCCCGCGTCATTCAGCTTTCGAACCACGACGGCATCCTCGCGCGGGACGAAATCAGCAAACATTTTGGAGCCCGCGGTGGTGCGGACTCCGCGCGTCATCATCAGATCCTTGTGCGCGATGGGAAGGCCGTGCAGCGGGCCGCGATCGTGGCCGCGGGCAAGCTCGGCGTCCATCGCGTCGGCGCGCGCGCGGGCGGCCTCTTCGGTGATGGTGATGAACGCGTTGATTTTGGGATTCTCGCGCGCGATGGATTGGAGCGATTCATCGGTGAGCTCGCGCGAGGAAATCTTCCTGGCGCGCAGCGCGGAGGCAGCTTCGGCGATGGTCACGCGGCGTCCTCCGGCCCGGTCCACATATCCGTTCCGGAAGGAATCGCAGCGCGCAAGGGCGCGAAGGATTTCCCGAGCGCCTCGAGCACCGGCGCGATTTTTTCGATATCGGAGGCCGGAATCGGAGGGTCGAGCGCGGAGGCAAGTTTTTTATAGTCTGTCATCATGTTTCTCGACTCAATATAATTGAATTGATGATCGCGTCCGAAAAGCGGGTGACCCCTGCGCCGTTAACGCAGCTTACAGACGAAGAGAAAATGTTTCAGGCCGCAGTGCGCCAATTCGCGCGGGAGCGCATTGGGCCGCACGTCCGCGAGATGGACCAGGCGGGCGTCTTCAAGAAAGAGCTGATTCAGGAGTGCTTCGATCTCGGCCTGATGGCGATCGACGTTCCGGAAGAGTACGGCGGGCAGGACGGGTACTTCTTCCAGTCGATTCTGGCGATCGAGGAGCTGGCGAAAGTGGATCCCTCGGCCGCCGTGATCGTGGATGTGCAGAACACGCTGTTCAACAACGCGATCCAGCGCTGGGCGAATGAGGAGCAGAAGAAGCGCTATTTTCCGCGGCTCGC
>JASHWA010000032.1 GCA_030044325.1 Bryobacteraceae bacterium | reverse complement strand
GACGTGCGCGGCCAGCTTCGCATCAGCAATCGCGCCCACGTAATTTTTCCCTTCCACCGGCTCATCGAAAAAATGTCGGAAGCGCGCGAAAACCGCATTCCCATCGGCACCACGTCGCGCGGAATCGGCCCGTGCTACGAGGACAAAATCGGGCGCCGCGGAATCCGTATCGCCGATCTGTTCGATCCCGAAGGCTTTCGCACCCTCTACGACGTGCTCGCCGCGGATAAAAAGACGCTCGCCGATACGTTCCATCTCAATGAGCCCATCGATTACGCCGAAATTCGCGAGCAGACCGAAAAATACGCCGAGCGCATCCGCCCCCTGGTCTGCGACACCGCCGCTCTTCTGAACGACGCGATCGCACACGGAAAGCGCATTTTGTTTGAAGGCGCGCAGGGCACCATGCTCGACGTCGATCACGGAACCTACCCTTACGTCACCTCCTCGAGCGCCGCGGCCGGCGGCGCCTGCACCGGAACCGGCGTTCCTCCCACGCGCGTCAGCGGAATCATCGGCGTCTCGAAAGCCTACATCACGCGCGTCGGCTCCGGTCCGTTCCCCACCGAAAGCACGGATGCGGGCGGCGATCTGCTGCGCCGCGAAGGCAACGAATTCGGCGCCGTCACCGGCCGTCCGCGGCGCTGCGGATGGTTCGACGCGCCGCTGCTGCGCTACACCGCGACGGTCAATGGTTTCGACACGCTGGTGATCACCAAGCTCGACGTGCTCGATCACCTGGATGAGATCCCCGTATGCACCGGATACCGCTTGTGCGGCAACGAAGTCACGGAAATGCCCGCGACCTGGCGCGCGCTCGATATGGTTCAGCCGATTTACGAAAATCTTCCCGGATGGCGCTCGTCGACGCGCGGCATCACGCGCTTCGACGATCTGCCCGATCGCGCGCGCGCATACCTCAGGTTCCTGGAAGACCGGACGGGGGTTGAAATTGGAGGGATTTCAACCGGCCCGGAGCGGAATGAAACCATCGTCCGGGCCGGCTCAAAACTGGAACGTCTGATTTAGTTAACGGCTTTAATTAGCGACTTTAATTAACGACGGCCGCCGCCGTGGCCACCGCCGCCGCGGGCCATTCCACCACCGCCGCCGCGAACCGCTCCGCCACGGTATCCGCCAACCGCGCCGCCACGGTATCCGCCAACCGCTCCGCCACGGTATCCGCCACCCGCTCCGCCACGGTATCCGCCAACCGCTCCGCCACGGTATCCACCAACTGCTCCGCCGCGATATCCGTAGCCGCCATACCCGTATCCGCCGCGGTATCCATAGCCATAGCCTCCGCGATAGCCGTATCCGCCATAATATCCGCCGTAATAGCCCGGATAGCCCCAGCCCCAACCGCCGTAAACGTACGGATATCCATACCCGTAGCAGCCGTAAGGATACGCATACGGCCCGCAACCATAAGCGTAAGGATAAGCATAGGGCCCTACTCCAACCCCAACCACCACCCCCGCGTGAGCCGGCGCCGCAGACATTATCATCATCATCGCGACAATCGCCAGCGCGGAGATCCCAAATTTCTTGTACATTCCGTTGCTCCTCCACTACATTTGACGCTTCAACCCCCGTCGCGGGTTCCGTGCGATTAAACACGTTTTAGATTAAGAAGTTTCACCATCGTACCGCAGGGTTGCGCCAAAACGTCTTTCGAATTGTATGGGGAACACACTCCGATTTCTCGTGACCGCCGGCGCGCTCGCCGGCGCTTTAGCTTTCGCTCAGGAACCGACCACGCCGCCCGCGCCGGCTCCGCAGCCCGGCTCTTCCGATGTACCCGGCCGCGCCGCCCGCCTGAGCTACCTCTCCGGGACCGTTTCTTTCCAACCGGGTAGCGTCGACGACTGGGTCGCGGCCGAGCTCAACCGTCCCATGACCACCGGCGACCGGCTGTGGACCGAGGACGGCTCCCGCGCCGAAGTCCATCTCGGCTCCACTGTCGTCCGCCTCGACGGCCGCACCAATTTCTCCTTTATTAATCTCGACGACCGCACCGCGCAGATGCAGCTCTCGGCCGGAGTCATCAGCGTCCGCGTCCGCCACCTGGCCGACGACGAGGTGGTCGAAATCGATACGCCCCAAGCCGCGCTCTCCCTGCTCCGTCCCGGCGAATATCGCGTCGAAGTCAACGAGCAGGGCGACACCACACTCGCCAGCGTCCGTTCCGGCCAGGCCGAAGCGACCTCCGGTCAGGCGTTCACCATCTACCCGCGCCAGCAGGTGCGCATCTCCTCGCCCGCCGAAGGCGGCCAGCCCGTCTTCGATCAGCGCGACATCCCGCCCGCCGACGTTTTCGACAGCTTCGCGGAAGATCGCGACCGGCGCGAGGACATGTCCCAATCCGGCCGTTACGTTTCGCATGACGTCCCCGGCTACGCCGATCTCGATCCGTACGGAACCTGGCGCAATACTCCTCAATACGGCTCCGTGTGGGTTCCCACGAACGTGCCCCCCGGTTGGGCGCCCTATCGATTCGGCCATTGGGCCTGGGTCGAGCCGTGGGGGTGGACCTGGGTTGACGATGCTCCCTGGGGCTACGCTCCCTTCCACTACGGCCGCTGGGTTTTTTATCAAGGTGCCTGGGCCTGGGTTCCCGGACCCGTAATGGCCACGCCCCCCGTGTACGCGCCTGCGCTGGTCGCCTGGGTCGGCGGACCGGGCCTCGGAGTCGCCGTCGGCGGCGGAGGACCCGCGGTGGGATGGTTCGCGCTCGGCCCCAGCGAAGTTTTCGTCCCCGCCTACGCCTATAGCCCCATGTACATCCAGCGCGTCAACGTCACCAACACGGTGATCGTCAATCGCGCCGTGTTCGCTAATGTCGCCGTCGCCAACGTCGCCTACGTGAATCGCGGAGTCGCCGGCGCCGTGGTCGCCGTTCCCGGCGGCGTGATGGTCGCCGGCCGTCCCATCGCTGCCGCGGCCATCGTCGTTCGCCCCGAAGTGGTCGCGCGAGTCCAGGTGGTGCCCGTCGCGGCGGTTGTTCCCGATCGCGGCGCCGTTCTCGGCGGACGCGCCGTCGTGGGCGCCGCTCCGCCCGCGGCCGTCATGAATCGCATGGTCGTCACGCGCACGCCGCCTCCGGCCGCGCGAGTCGCTTTCGATCGCGAACGCGCCGATCTGGCCGCGCATCCGGGACGTCCGCTGGATCATGCGGCTGCGCAGAATCTTCAGCGCAGCGCGCCCGCGGCGCGCCAGCAGTTCCGCACCGCCAGCGCCGCATCGCGCCCCATGGCGCCGGCCACGCGGTCCGAAGCGCGTCCCAGCACGCCGGCCCGTCCGGCGGCACAAGAGCGCCGTACCACCGAGCGTGAGAAATCGACTAAGAAAGGTCGCGAGAAGAACACCAAAGACCGCAACTGAGCGATGTCAGCGAGCCGCGGCAGTCATGCCGCGGGTACATCCGCGTTGTTCACGCCAGATCGTACCGGTCGAGATTCATCACCTTGCTCCACGCGGCGGCAAAGTCGTTTACGAACGCCTCTTGCGAGTCCTCGCACCCGTAGACTTCCGCGATCGCCCGCAGCTGGGAGTTGGAGCCGAAAACAAGATCCGCGCGCGTCCCGGTCCACTTGAGCTCGCCGGTCGAGCGGTCGCGGCCCTCATACACGCCTTCCTGCGGAGAAGCCTGCCACCTGGTTTTCATGTCGAGCAGGTTGACGAAGAAATCGTTGGTCAGCGTCTGGGGCCGCCTGGTGAACACGCCGTGTTGGGACCCCGCGAAGTTC
>JASHWA010000299.1 GCA_030044325.1 Bryobacteraceae bacterium | reverse complement strand
GCCGATGGCGCCGGGCTGGTGGGACCGGTTGGTGGACGCGATCACGCTGCGGCCTTCGGCGGGCATTTTGCGGCCGGTGAGCGCGGTAGCGCTGGTGTTAACGGGATTCGCAGCGGCGCGGATGATTCCCGCGGGCGGCGAACCGGCGGGATTGATTTCGGCCGGCCTGGCGGACGCGATTCCGGGACACGTACGCTACGTGGAACGCCAGCCGGACGGGCGCGTGCGGATGGTCGTCGACGAGACGCGGCAGCGGATCGTTTCGGGGAACCTGGACGAGATGCCGGTCCGCGCGCTGCTGCTGGCGGCGGCGCGAGATCCGAACGATCCCGGCTTGCGCGCCGAGACGCTGGAGATTCTGGATGCGCGGGCGCAGGCGGCCGAAGTTCGCGACGCGCTGGTTTACGCGCTGGAGCACGATCCCAACGACGGCGTGCGGATGAAAGCGATGGACGGACTGAAGCCGTTCGCGCAGGAAGCGGACGTTCGCAACGCGCTCAAGTACGTTCTGCTGAGCGACTCCAATCGCGGCCTGCGGACGCAGGCGATCGACCTGCTGGTGGGCCAGAATCGCGCTTTCGACCGCGAAATGATCGGGACGTTGCAGGAAGTGATGGAGCAGGGCGAGCAATTGACGTACGTCCGGGAACGGTGCCGGCGCGTGCTTGAAGCGATGAACGCATCGATTGAGACGTATTGATGAATCCGGCTCTTCCAGTCGCGATGCTCGGCGCGCTGCTCGCGCAGGACGTCCAGATGACGCGCGAGGGCGCGTGGTGGGTGCGGACGGAGACCGGGACCATCGCGGCATCGGCGGTGAAACCGCTGAAGGTGGTGACACGCGGCAACGTAGTGATTCGCGGGGGGCACATCGACCAGGTGCAATACCGGCTGATCGAGCGCGTGCGCGCGCGCACGGAAAAAGACGCGCACATGACTCTGCGCGGCAGCGTGGTGAATACGGAGTTTCGCGGAAAGGTCACGACGCTGGTAGTGGCGCCCGCGGCCGCGAACAACGTGCTCACCCAGGTGGAAGTGACGGTACCGCGCGCGATCCCGGGGCTGATGGTGAGTACGCAATTGGGCGACGTCGAAGCCTACGATCTGGATTCCAGCGTTCACGCCGACACGACCGCGGGGCAGATCCGCTGCGACCGGATTGGGGGATTCGTCGAAGGCAACACGGGCGGGGGCGAAATTCACATCGGCAGAGTCGCCGGCGCGGTGCGGTGCGTTTCGGCGGCGGGCTCGATTATCGTCGATAACGCCGGCGGGGAAGCGAACTGCCAGACGGCGGGCGGAGAGATTCAGGTGCACGACGCGGCGGGTCCCGTGACGCTTTCGACCGAAGGCGGAAATATCCAGGTGGATCGCGCGGCTTCAAGCGTCGAAGCGCACACGGGGCTGGGACTGATCGAGATCGCGCAGGCCGGAGGGATGGTGCTGGCCGATACGCGCAGCGGCGCCATCGAGGTGGGATCGGCGCGCGGCGTGAAGTGCCAGTCGGCGGCGGGAACCATTCGCGTGAAGACGCTTTCCGGACCGTTGAAACTGGAAACATCGATGGGCAGCATTCTAGCGGAGCTTTTATCGGGCGCGCGCATTCAAGACGCTTCCCTGGTGGCGGGCTCGGGTGACATAACGGTGATGATCCCGTCCAATCTGGCGTTGTCGCTGGTGGCGCGGAACGAGGCGGGCGCAAACGCGCGCATCGTTTCCGATTTTTCGGAATTGCGCCCGAAGACGTTCGCGCCCGCGCGGCCGCAACTGGTGTATGAGGGCTCGATCAACGGGGGTGGTCCGCGGGTGACCATCGATACGGGCGGCGGAATCATCTACGTGAGGAAATTGAAGTAGAAATAGCCGCTCATTGAGGTGAATGAACGCAAATCTGTGGCGTAGCGAGAGGTAATTATGAAAGCAGTCATTTTGTTCCTGGGTGTGGCAGGGGCCCTTATGCGGGCGCAAACGGTTTCGCCCGCGCCGGCGCCGCGAACCATGCACATCGCGGTGGGCGGAAGTTATATCGGCGTGATGGTCGAAGAAATCGATTCGTCGCGGGCTCAGGCGCTGAAGCTTCCGGGCGAGTACGGAGTGGAGATCACGCGCGTCGAGCCGGACAGTCCGGCGCAGCGCGCGGGTCTCAAGGCGGGCGACGCGATCCTGGAGTACAACGGCCAGCGCGTCGAGGGGATGGAAGAGTTCAAACGGCTGGTGAATGAAACGCCGGTGGGCCGGGAAGTGAAGCTGGATATCGTTCGCAACGGCGCGCCGCAAGCCATCCCGCTGAAAGTCGCCTCCCGGCAGCCCACCGTGACCATGAATATGCAGGGTGGTTTTCCGAACGCGCCGGGGCAGTTCGAGCTGCACATGCCGGATATTCCGCGCAGCTTCATGAGCTGGAGAAGCGCGGCGCTGGGAATCGAAGCGGAGACGCTGGAGGGCCAGCTCGCGCAGTATTTCGGAGTGAAGCAGGGCGTGCTGGTGCGCTCCGTAATGAAGGGATCGGCGGCGGAGAAGGCGGGGATGAAAGCGGGCGACGTGATCACGCGCATCGACGACTCGGATGTGGCCACACCCGCGGATATTTCGAGCCGCATCCGCTCGCTGCGCGGCAAACAGGTGCCCGTGGTGCTGATGCGGGATCACAAGGAGACGACGCTGAGCGTCACGGTCAGCGACGACGACCGTTCCCAGTGGGGGAACTTCGGGACGCCGCAGCGCATGATTCAGTGATCCGCGGTCTTTTCGGCACTTCCGCAGGCTGAGGACGACACGTTGGCCGGGTTTACACACGCCGGTCGTGAGTTGACGTTCCTCAAGAAAGGGGACAGACCGCTCTGTCCACTGATGAACGGTTCCCTGAGGTTGCGAGTGTGAGGATTGGGGACAGAGTGGTCAGTCCCCTTTTTTGAGCGGGGTCTTTATGCGTCCACCGGCGGATGCTTACGGTGCCAATCCGTCTGCGATTGGTACAGCTTGCCGAGCGCGATCAGTTGGTTTTCGCTGAACGGCCTTCCGACGAGTGAAATGGCGATGGGCATTTTGCCGGCGAATCCGCAGGGCAACGCAATGGCCGGCAGTCCGCACAGATTGCCGGCGGGAATCATCGCGCTCAGGCCGCGCGATTTGGGCGCTGGGCCCGACGGAGCGCGATCGAGCGGCTCTGTGACTTTGGTCGCGGGACTCATTCGCGCCGGCGTCAGCAAGAAATCGACATCCACGAACAGCTCGCGCATTTTCTGCTGGACGACGGAGCGGATGCGCATGGCTTTCAGGTATTCGCTCGCGCTCAGCTCCAGCGACGCTTTGAGTCCCGCGATCTGGCGCTTGTCGGCGAGCTCGTCCACTTTCCCGGATTTGACGAGCGGCTCGAAAATGGACGACATTTCGCCATTGAGGACGGTCCCCAGGATCGCGCCGTAGGGAAAATCGGGCAGCTCGATTTCTTGCATCTTCGCGCCCAGCGATTTCACGGCATCGAGCGCGTTCTTGAAAATCGGCCGCGCGGGCTCCGCCGCATACTCTTCGAAATCGACAGGGGCGTAGCCGATGGTCAGATCCTGCGGCTTGCGGGCGAACTGCGGCAGATACGAAAATCCCTTGCCGGCCGATCCGGGATCGGCGCTGTCGCCGCCGGAAATCGCCTGCAACACGATACCGCAATCCTCGGCCGAGCGGCACAGCGGGCCGATCTTGTCGAGGGTCCAGGATAGCGCCATGGCGCCGTGCCGGCTGACCAGGCCGTAGGTGGGCCGCACGCCGGTGACGCCGCAATAGGCGCTGGGGGTGAGAATCGAGCCGCTGGTTTCCGATCCGAGCGAGAACGCGACCAGTCCCGCGGCGGTCGCGATGGCCGATCCGCTCGAGGATCCTCCGCTCCAGCGGGTAAGATCCCATGGATTGAG
>JASHWA010000298.1 GCA_030044325.1 Bryobacteraceae bacterium | reverse complement strand
GCCGACGAGAACACCGCCCACGAACATCAGGCCGCTTACAGGCGAGCCGTTCCAGGTGAGCGAGCTGCCGTTGAATCCTATGGTGATCGGCGAGGACGATGTGCCTTGCCCGTCGTAACCGGTCGGGTTGAATCCCAATGCCTGGATACCGTAGCTGGGGCATGAAACGCCCGCGCCGACGAAACAGCCCGAACTATTGATCACGGTCGTGTTGTTGACCATGTAGGGCGCGGCACCTCCGGCGTTCACGCTGAGCGCCACACTGATGCCGCCATCGGTTACGAGAATGCTCCCCACGCCAGAGACGATCAGGCCTCCAGTTCCACTGATCGTCAAGCCGCCGGAGCCAACGTTGATCGTCCCGGCGTTGATCTGGCCGGCGTTCACCGACGAGATGTCGCTCGGGCCGATCAGCACGTTGAAATTAATCACCGAGGCGTTCACGCTACCGATCTGCGAAGCGGAAAGCGGGCCATTGATCGCCGATGCAGACACGCTCGAAATTTGCGTTGACGTCACGTAGCCGCTGAGATCGGCAGCATAGACACTGGAAATCTGCGTCGCCGTGATGGTGCCGCTGATGTTTGTCGCCGCGATCTGTCCGGTTAGCTGGCTCGTCGCGATGCTCTGGATCTGTCCGGCCACGATCAGCCCGACAAGCGTGGTGCTGTTAACGCTCGTGATTTGTGATGCCGTGATATAGCCCGTCAGCGTCGAAGCGGAAACGCTGGAGATTTGCGACGCAGTCCAGGAACCCGACGTCATTCCGGACGGCGAGATTCCGATGCTTGTGCCGCTGTTGACAATGCCGTTTGCAAAAACGCCGCTCGTGGCGATCAGGTTCGCGCTGTTGATAATTTCGTTTTCGAGCTGAGAGCTTACGATAACGCCCGTAATGCTGGTCGCGGAGACGGAGCCAATCTGGGACGAGGAGATCGTGCCGCTGATGCTCGATGCCGCGACGGAGCTGATCTGCGAAGACGTGAGCGTGCCGGTGATCTGCGACGCGGTCACAGTGTTGATCTGGCCCGAACTGAGCTCTCCGGTTATCTGCCCCGCGGTGACCGTATCGATCTGCGAAGACTGGACCAGTCCGGTTATGTCCGTCGCCGAAACGCTGCCGATCTGAGATGCCGTAATTTCGCCGGTTATCGCCGTCGCGCTGACGCTGGTGATCAGCGAAGACGAAACGGTGCCGCTCGCCAGATCGCTTGCGTTCAGCGCCGCCTGTGGCGCGCCCGGCTGCAGGTCAAAATGATCCGCGCCGCCTGCCCAGCCGGTGAGCAGCGTCTGAGTGCCGGTCCCGCCGTTCGGTCCCGTACCGAGCCGCGATACCGCGTAGACGCGCATGCGGCAGACCCAGTTCGTGGTATTTGCCGGGAACGTCCAGTTGGGCGGATTTGAGCCGTAGATATCGACGGTCGTGCCCATGGCGGGCTGGGCCGATTCCCATCCCTCGATCGCATAGAGCGACCCCCACTGCCGCTCCGTCCCGGTGATATCGGTCATCGGCGTAAAGACGCCGGCGTTCAAGTAGCCGCATTGACAGGTGAAATCGAGATCCCACAGGTTCACGTCCGCCGCCGGGAAAACGATTTGCAGGCAGTGCCAGATCCAGGTGTAGTAGCCGGGGTTAAACGGTCCAGCGTAATCGATGATGTTGCCCGTGGCCGGGTTCGCCACAAACGACAAGCCGAACTCATTCGGATTGATCGAACCCACGGGTAAAACCGTGAACGTTGCGCTTTCGACACACCCTGCCGGGAGCGTCAGGTTCGTTCCGGTCAGGGTCGACCACCCGGCAATAGCGGCGAGCTGCCAGGTCTGCGCGCCCAGCGTCGGAACCCATGCCGAGTGATAAAACGTCTGCCCGCTGGCGGTCACGGTCACCATGCCGTGCAGTTGCCACCCGTTTCCATCGCCTGCGTTGAAAAACACGGCGACGACTTGCGGGTAGGTGTCGCAGGTAAGCTGAAACCAGATCTGCGTGTGCGGAGATCCCGTCGCGTCTACCGTCCGCGGCTGATACTTCGGGTCGGTGGTCGATAGAGCCGACGCGTCGCCGCCGGTAATGGCCGTGACCAGGGACGGCTGGACCGCCACCGTGATCGTGACCGGCGAAGCCGTGGGATTTCCGGCCGAATTTTCACAGAGAAACCGGAGCGTCCAGTTTTGCGCCGCCGTGGGCTGCGGGAACTGGCCGCCCGAATAATTCACGGTGCCGTTATTGGTAAACGGGCCATTCAGCTGCGCGATCTGGGTGCCCGACGTGGCGCCCGGCGCGAATGCGGTCACGATAATCGAGTCGATGCCAGAGGCGTTCGACGGCAGGGTGACGGTGCCGCTGAATCCGAATACGGCGGAATTTCCGAGCAGGCTGTAGACGGCCACGCCGGTCGCGCTCGTGATGTTGGGTGCATCGGGAGTTGAACCACCGCCGGAGCTGGTGCTGCCGCTCGCGCCAGCACCAGCCGTCATGATCCAAGTGTTGCCCGAGCCCGGCGCGGCGAGCTGCGCCGTTCCCAGGTTGGGCGAGGTGTCGGCAAGGATCAGCGAGGTCGCGCCGCCCGGGAACGTATCGCCGGTGTACGGCGTCAGCACAACATAATTAATATCTGTGCTCGTCTTCGCGAACAGGAACTTCTGATTCGAAATCGTCGCGACCTGAAGCAACGAATAGTTGAGTGCGCCCGGCACCTCGACGGCCGCACCGCTCGTCTGCGCCGCCGCGGTGGTTCCGCCATAGCCGCGCTCGACGGTCAGATTAGGCGTTCCGCCACCGGACACGCTCAGCATCCGCTCGGAGCCGATCTGAATCTGCGTCCCGTTCACGGTCGCCGCGCCGCTTGCGAGCACGATCGCCGTCTGCGACGCCGTGATCGCGCCGTTGAGACTATCGGTCGATCCGGCGATCGATGAAGTA
>JASHWA010000297.1 GCA_030044325.1 Bryobacteraceae bacterium | reverse complement strand
GTGCTGAATGCCGACGCGGGCGGGGTGACGACGGAGAAAGGCAAGCCCATTGACGTGGAGGTCGCGGCGGCGGAAAAACTGTACGCCGATTTCGAGCTGACGGTGACCAATCCGGGCGGCCACAGCTCGCTTCCGGTTCCCGAAAACGCGATTTACCGGCTGGCGGAGGGGCTTCTGAAGATCTCGCGCGCCGGGTTCCCCTTCGAGCTCAACCCCGTCACGCGCGCCTATTTCGCGCAGCTTTCCACGCACGAACCGCCGGAAAAAGCGCGCGACATGCGGGCGATCCTGGAAACGCCGGTGGACACTGCGGCGGTGGCGCGTCTTTCGAAAGACGCGCAGTTCAATTCGCTGCTGCACACCACCTGCGTCGCGACGCGCGTCAACGCGGGCCACGCCCCCAACGCGCTTCCGCAAACCGCGCAGGCGAACGTCAACTGCCGTATTCTTCCCGGCCACTCTTCCGAAGAAGCTCGACAGGATTTGATCCGGATCGTGGCCGATCCGAAGGTCACCATCCGCTACGTTTCCGACGCCCGCAAGGTTTCCGACCGCGCACCGGATCAGCCCGGCGTGGCTCCGTCAATGCCCGGGCCGCAGGTGCTGAAACCGATGGAAAAAATCGCGGACGCGATGTGGCCGGGCGCACCGGTGGTGGTGGACATGGAGACGGGCGCCTCCGACAGTAAATATACGATCGCGGCGGGCATTCCCAGCTTCGGGATCGGCGAGCTGGCGATCGATCACGACGACATTCGCGCGCACGGCAAGGACGAGCGGGTGCGGATCAGCTCGTTTTATGAGGGCGTCGATTTCATGTACCGCTTTGTGAGGGCGGTGAGCGGGGAATAAAAAGGAAGACGACCGGACGTCCCACGCTGCCGGCTTTGCGATTCGCGATAAACTTTTGAACATGCGACTGGTTTTGTGCCTGCTGGCGACGCTTGCGCCACTGTTCGCCAGCGGAATCCCCCGCGAAGAGTATCGCGCGCGGCGGGCGGAGCTGCGCAAGTCGCTTGACGGGGTAATGGTCCTGTTCGGCGCAACGGAGCCCGACGATCTCCGGCTGCCGTACCTGCAGGAAAATAATTTCCTGTATGTTTCCGGCTGGAAAGAGCCCGGTGCGGTGATGATGCTGACCAAAGCGGAAGAGATTCTGTTTCTGCCGGAGCGCAACCGGCACACCGAGCTGTACACGGGTCCCAAGCTTGGTCCCGACGATCCCGGCGCGGCGGAGAAGAGCGGGTTCGACAAAGTGATGCCGGTCTCGGCTGCGGAAACGACGTTTGTGCGGCTGCTTGAGAATTCGCACAAGGTTTATCTGGCGCCGTGGGACGATCGCGCGCAGAAATTGAAAGCGCTCGCGCCGCTGCATGGCGAGCCGGAATCGGCCGCGATTCCGATCGCGAAACTGCGCGTGATCAAATCGCCGGCCGAAATCGAGCTGCTGACGAAATCCGCCGACGCCACGGTCGCCGCGCACCTGGCCGCGTGGAACATGATTCATCCGGGGGTTTACGAATATCAAGTCGCGGCGGTGATGCAGGGGACGTATTTCGGAAAGGGCTGCGAAGGTTTCGCTTATGAGCCCATCGTGGGCAGCGGACCGAACAGCGTGATCCTGCATTACAGCGCCAACCGGCGACGCGCGGACTCGGGCGAAGTGATGCTGATGGACGTGGGCGCGGAGTGCTCGGATTACGCGATGGATGTGACACGAACGGTTCCGGTGAACGGAAAGTTCACGCCGCGCGAGCGCGAGATTTATCACATCGTGCTGGGCGCGCAGCGCGCGGCGATCGCGGCGATCAAGCCGGGGGTCAAATTTCGCGGCGACAAGTCGCTGACCCAGATCGCCACCGATTACATCAATTCACACGGGAAGGATCTGCACGGCGAGCCGCTCGGCAAATATTTTATTCACGGGTTGGGGCATTCGGTCGGATTGGACGTGCACGATCCGGGCGATATCAACACGCTCAGAGCGGGAATGGTGATCACGATCGAGCCGGGGATTTATATTCCCGAGGAAAACATCGGCGTGCGCATCGAGGACACGCTATTGGTGACCGAGACGGGCTCGAAAAACCTGAGCGGGGCGCTGCCGCGCGACGTGGAGGAGATCGAGAGGCTGGTTGGCAAGTAACGCTCGCAGGCAGACGTGGGTCTACGCGGCGGTTCTGGCAGGCTGCTTCGCCGCGGGGATAGTGCTCTCGCTTTCGCCGCCGGCCAGGCGAGTGGACAACATCGCGTACGACTGGATGCTGGCGCATCGCGCGCGCGCGGATTGGCAGCCGCATTCGGTGGTGGTGGCGATCGATGAAGACACGCTGGGCCGGGAAAAGGGGATGCGGGCGATCCGCTCGATTCTCGCCGATGTGATCAATCGGGTGAACGCCGCGGAGCCGGCCGCGGTCGCCGACGACGTTCTGTTGGCGGACGCGACCGACGACGCAGCGGGAAACGCCGCGCTCGAAATCGCATTGCGCGACACGAAAAGGCTGATTCTGCCGTGCGATCTGATCAACGTGCAAGGGGCGCTGCGGTGGGAAAATCCGCTGCCGGAATTTATGCATCCGGGAGTCGAGCGCGGGCACGTCTTCCGCGAGCAGGACGTCGAGGACGGAGTCAATCGCTGGGTGCCGCTCGCGGAAGTCGCGCAGAACCAGCAACGCTGGGCGCTCGCGCTCGAAACGTTCGCTGCGGCGCGCGGCGCTCAGATCACGGAAAATCCGCCGGATGGAATTCAAGCCGGCGATGTTTTCATTCCCGCGCGCCAGTCCGATCAATACCAGCTCTGGATCCGGTATCTGCAACGTCCCCTCCCCATGGTTTCCGCGATGCATATCGATGAGCATCGCGATCTGCTGCGCGGCAAAGCCGTGTTTGTCGGGATCACGGCATTAAGCGCCGCGCGCGACCGTCCCGTGACTCCGCTGGGCGAAATTCCCGGCGTCGAGCTGCATGCGCAGATTTACGAAACGATTGCGCACGGCGATTTCCTGATTCCCGCCCGCAATGACGTGGAATTTGTGTTGTGCGCGATGCTGGCCGCGGCGGCCGGATTGATTTTCGCGCTACGCTCCGGATGGCTGGCGTACGCGCTGGCGGCGGTGGTGATGGCGCTTTCGGCGTGGATTCCCGTCGAATTTTTCGACCATGACCGCATCTTCCCGTTTTTCGAGCCGGTGTTCACCGCCTGGATCTCGGTGGGCGCCGCCGCGACCTTCCAGTATTTCTTCGTGCGGCGCCAGCTTCGGAAATCCGAATCCGAGCGCACGCGCTATCAGCAGGCGCTGCACTGGGCGGCGCACGAGATGCGGACTCCGCTCACCGCGATTCAAGGTTCGAGCGAAATCATGACGCGCTATCCGCTTCCGGAAGCCAAGCGTCATGAGCTGAGCGCCATGATCAACTCCGAATCGAAGCGGCTGGCGCGTATGATCCAGACGTTTCTCGATATCGAGCGGCTGGCCGACGGGCAGATGGAGATGAAACGCGAGCCGTTCGCGGCGGCGGAGGTGGTCGAAACGTGTCTGAAGCGCGCGCAGCCCATTGCGGACCGGAAGAACATGCGTGTTTTCGTGGATAACGCGGTGGAAGGAACCATCCACGGAGATCGGGAGCTGATGGAATACGCGCTTTACAATCTGCTGACCAATGCCGTGAAATATTCGCCCGTGGAGACCGAAATTCACGTTTCGAGCGAAATTCGGGGAGCCGAATTACGCCTCTCGGTGCGCGATCAGGGCATGGGGATGGATGAAAAAGAATTAAAAAATATTTTCAAGAAATTCTATCGCACCAAGCGCGCGGAAGCTTCCGGAGAAAAAGGCACGGGAATCGGGCTTTCGATTGTCGATCAGATTGTCACGCACCATGGCGGCCGCATGGAAGTGACCAGCGAGCCGGGAAAAGGCTCATGCTTTACCATGATAGTGGTGGCGCCGGGAAGCTCGAAGGCCGCGCCTGGTTCGCATGTCGAAACTTCTGATCGTCGAAGATGACCAGTCCGTTCGCAACACGATGGTCACGGTGCTGGAGCTGGAAGGCTACGCCGTCGACGCGGTGGCGTCCACGCGCGAAGCGCTCGACCGGCTGAGCGCGCAGCATTATCCCATCGTGATTTCCGATATCTACCTGGACGAGCGCACTGGTCTCGACGTGCTGCGCACCGCGCGCGAGCACAATCCGGATTGCGCGGTGATCCTGATGACCGGCCGCGGCAGCATGGAAACGGTGATGAAGGCCACGCAGGGCGGGGCGTTCGAGTATCTGGCCAAGCCTTTCGAAATGGCGGCGATGATCGATACGATCAAGCGCGCCGAAAAAACGCTCACCGGCGAGGAGGAAGACGAAGCGGCGTCGATCGACGATCTGCCGGAAACGGAGATGATCGGCAGCTCGCCGCGGATGATCGAGATTTACAAAACGATCTCGAAGGTGGCGCCGACGGACGCGACGGTTCTGATCGAAGGCGAAACGGGAACCGGAAAAGAGCTGATCGCACGCATGATTCATCGCAATTCGAATCGCGCGCCGCAGGCGTTTGTGCCGGTGGATTGCGGCTCGATTGCGCCGTCGCTGCTCGAAAGCGAATTGTTCGGAACTTTAAAAGGCGCATACACAGGCGCGGACCGCGACCGCATGGGCGTATTCGAGGCGGCCAGCAACGGCACCGTATTCTTGGATGAAATCGGCGATATCGACATGGGATTTCAGTTGAAATTGCTGCGATTTTTGCAGGAACGGGAGATCCGGCCGCTGGGCGCGTCGCGCGCGCGAAAAGTGGATGTGCGGGTGATCGCCGCGACCAACAAGGACGTCCAGAAAATGGTGGACGACGGAAAATTCCGCGAGGATTTGTGGTATCGCCTGAACGTGGTTCGCCTGACGGTTCCGCCGCTGTGCGACCGCGCGAGCGACATTCCGCTGCTGGTGCATTATTTTCTGAAGCGCTACAACGAGCGCTATCGCTTGGACACGCGCCTCACCGATTCCGGCCTCAAGGTGATGGAAGAGTACAGTTGGCCGGGAAACGTGCGGCAGTTGCAGCACATGATGGAGCGGCTGACCATTCTGGCGCCGCAAGCGCGCATCGACGAAACGGCCGTGCGCCAGGCGATCGAGCAGATGGATTCGCGCGATCATTCGAGCGAGACCCTGGCCGACACGGAAGCCGAGCAGATCCGCCGGGTGCTGACCGCGACCAGCGGAAACAAGAGCCGCGCCTCGAAAATCCTGGGCATCGAGCGCAAGACGCTGTACCGCAAGCTCGAAAAAATGGGATTGTAGATCCGGCTCGAATCGATGCGACTCGCCGTCGTCGGTCATGGGTTCATGGGGCGCGCGCACCTTGACGCGATCGCCAAAATTCAGGAGGCCGGCGGCCCGGAAATCCGAATCGAGCACGTTCACCTGAGCGACCTCGCCGCGACGCTTTCCAATTCCGAGATCGACGCCGTGGATCTGTGCGTCCCCACCGATCTGCACGCGAGCGCCGCGATCGACGCGCTGCGCGCGGGGAAACACGTGCTGGTCGAGAAACCGATGGCGCTCGATCCTGAATCGTGCGATCGAATGATCGAGGAGGCGGAGCGCAACCATCGCGTGCTGATGGTCGCCCATGTGCTGCGATTTTCGCCGGCATATATCGCGCTCGAAAAAGCGGCCAACGTGCGCGATGCGTTTTTCCGGCGGCGCTGCGGACGTCCCGATTGGGCGCCGTGGCTCCTCGATCCCGCGCGCAGCGGGGGCGGTCCGTTCGACCTGTTGATTCACGACGCCGATATCGCGCTGCATCTGTTTGGAGAGCCGCGCGCGATTTCCGCGACCGGGCGCGGCGACCTGCTTACCGCGCGCCTGTTTTACGCGGATTTCTGCGTGGAAATCACGGGCGGATGGTATCACCAGGGATTTCCGTTTTCGATGGAGTATACGGTGGTGACCGACGGCGCCACGCTCGATTACGATTCGCGCACAGCGGAACCCGGGGACGGTTATGCGGCCGAGATCGCCTATTTCGCCGAATGCGTGCGCGAGTCGAAGCCGCCCGCGCGCTGTCCGCCGCGCGAATCGGCCCGCGCAGTGAGAGTGATGCTCGCGCTGATCGCGGCGCGCGAACGGAACGGAGAGAAAATCGCATGGATATCGGAGTGATGTTCTGGGCCGGCCGCGACGATTTCGGCGAGATCCGCTCGCTGGTGGATTGCGGGCAATTGGGGATCGGCCCCGGCGTCGAGCTCACGCCTGCTTTTGTGGCGCAATGGAGGGACGCGCTCGGCGATTTTCGTCTCGCCACGGTGGTTTGTTCGTTTGCGGGCGAAAGCTACGCGGATGTTCCGGCGGTTGAGGCGACGGTCGGCTTCATTCCTCATTCGACGCGCGCCGCACGCGAACGCCGCACCTCGGAGATCAGCGATTTTGCAGCGGCGCTGGACGTGCCGGGCATCGGGTGCCACATCGGTTTTGTTCCGGACGACCGCACCGACGCGGATTACATCGCCGTGCGCGACATGGTTCGGCGCGTTTGCGATCACGCCGCCGCGCACGGCCAGACCTTCGCGCTCGAGACCGGACAGGAGCCGGCCGAAGTGCTGCTGCGCTTCCTTGAAGACGTGGGCCGCGGAAATCTGAAAATCAATTTCGATCCGGCGAACATGATTCTGTACGGCTCGGGCGATCCGATCGCGGCGTTTGAGACGCTGGCCCCGCATGTGGTTTCGGTTCACGCCAAGGACGGAGATCCGGCGCCCGCCGCATTCGAAGACCAGCTCGGAACGGAGCGCCCGCTGGGCGAAGGATCGGTGGATATTGCGCGCTTCATCGGCGCGCTCAAGCGCCGGGGGTACCACGGAACGGTGAACGTGGAACGCGAAATCGACGATCCGCGGCAGCGCATGGAAGACATCCGCCGGGCCGTGGGGTTGCTGCGCGGTTTGATTTAGGAGCTCGGCGATAACTCCCGCCATTGCTGGCGGGCTCACGCTGAGGAGCCGGCGAGTAAGCGATCAATGGAACAGGGTCGCTATTGCCCTTTGCTGTACCCCGCGGGAACGGCGAAGGCGGAATCCGCGATCGACGCCGTGGAAAAATTGCCGGCTTCCATGGTGATCTCGTATCCGCCCGTGCTCGACATGCGGGAGAGCGCCTGCGCCGCCGCGGCGCCCTGCTGGCCTCCCTGCTTCTGCATCTCTTCGAGACGCGCGCGCATCTGCTCCATCTGCGCCGTGGCGGCCGCCTGCTGGTCGGCCCCTCCGCCGGCCATCCTGGACTTGATCACTTCGAGCACCGGGACGCCGTTGGACTGCGCGAGCTTTCTTTGCAGCTCGCTCATTGCCTTCGTCATGGAGGCGTTCGGGCTCGCGGCCATCGCGGACCAGGGGAAATGCTCCGCGTTCTTGCGATAAAAGGCGCGCAGCTCGCCCGCGCCCGGCACGTCGGGCGAGACCCAGATGTGCATTTCGAGCTGCATCTTCATTCCGCGCCCGCCAGCGTCGGCGTCCACCGTCATCACCGTCTCGGTCGCATTGAAGCCGTTGATATTTTTCTTCTGGCCGGTCTCTTTGAGGTCGGCTGTCATGCTGGCGCCGCTCATCGCCTGCCCCATTTCGGAAAATTTCTTCACGGTGTAAGTTTTTTGCGACGGGTTGATCTGCGTCACCGTCTGCGCGTCGAAATCGAGGATGGTGACGGTCCTGCCGCTGTCGATCATCATCTTTTGACCTTTGATCGAGGTCTTCACCGATTCGGCCGAGCCCTGTGCGCTCTTGCGCGTCATCGTGTAACTGAAATCGGCGCGGGCCGCCGCGGTTGCGGCGAGCGCGAGCAGAATCAAACTGCCGGTTTTCATCGTCCTTCCTCCCATTCGCCCCCAAAGGCGACCTCCACAGTTTATACGCACGAACGGACCTCCGTGCGGATCAGAAGATCGAAGGAGGCGCGCAATTTGATGCGCCGCGGCGGTTGCTGATACCGTAGGATTGTGTTCGCCATGGCGTGGTTCACGCGACAGAAGCCCGGTGTGGAAGGCGCGGGTGACGGGGAAAAGAAGGTGCGCACGGAGGGTTTATGGCTCAAGTGCGAAAGCTGCGCCCAGATCATCTGGAAAAAAGCGCTGGATGAAAACCTCCAGGTGTGCCCGCGCTGCGAGCACCATTTCAAGCTGGATGCCCGCGCGCGCCTGGCGGCGCTGTTCGATGACGGCGAGTATGAAGAGCACGATTCCGGCCTGACCTCCACCGACCCGCTCGATTTCGTCGATTCCAAGCGCTACAAGGAGCGGCTCGACGCGATGCAGCAAGCGACCTCGCTGGCCGACGCCCTGATTTCGGCTTCGGGCAGGCTGGAAAGCCGCGCCGTCAACATTTGCGCGATGGAGCTGAAGTTCATCGGCGGAAGTATGGGCGCGGTGGTGGGTGAAAAAATCACGCGCGCGATCGAGCGTTCGCTGGCCGACCGTACGCCGCTGATCATCGTGTCCGCGTCGGGCGGCGCGAGAATGCAGGAGGGCGCCATCAGCCTGATGCAGCTCGCCAAGATTTCCGCCGCGCTGATGCGTCTCGATGAAGCCCGCGTTCCGTATATCAGCGTGCTGACCGATCCCACCACCGGCGGAGTGACTGCGAGCTTCGCCATGCTGGGGGATCTGAACATCGCCGAGCCGGGCGCGCTGATCGGTTTCGCCGGACCGCGCGTGATCGAGCAGACCATTCGTCAAAAATTGCCCGAAGGTTTCCAGCGCAGCGAGTTCCTGCTGGAGCACGGCTTTTTGGACGCGGTGGTCAAGCGCAGCGAACTCAAGCGCTACATCGCCGACGCACTGAGTTTCTTCTGCGATTAGCGCTGTTTCGGCCTGTGGACCAACGCGCTCCATCACCGCGAGCGAGGCTATCTCTTATACCCGATCTTGCGCAGCAAGCCGTGGCGCCATTCGGCATCGGCCTGCGATTCCACGCCCTTCGGAGGCGAGCCGTCGATCACGCCCAAAACGCCGCGACCCTGTTCTGTTTCGGCTACGATCACTTCGACCGGGTTTGCCGTGGCGCAAAAAATCGAGCAGATTTCCGGAATGTCGCGAATCCGGCTCAGTACGTTGATGGGATAGCCCGCCGTCATCGAGATCACGAACACGTGCCCGGCGGCGATCGCCTGGGCGTTGCGCGTGGCGTTCTCGCGCAGGTCCGCGTCGTTGCCGTCCACGCGCGTCAGACACGCGCCCGAAGCCTCATTGAACGCGATACCGAACTTCATCTGCGGGACCGTGTTCACCATGGCTTCGTACAAATCCTCCACGGTTTTGATGAAGTGGCTTTGTCCCACGATGATATTGGCGTTTTCCGGGATCTCCAGTTTCACGGCGGCAAGCTGCATAAACCTACAATCATAATGGAA
The DNA here is from genome assembly GCA_030044325.1 of Bryobacteraceae bacterium. GTDB lineage: Bacteria > Acidobacteriota > Terriglobia > Bryobacterales > Bryobacteraceae > Palsa-187. The sequence goes on along the minus strand of JASHWA010000297.1, from coordinate 6,353 downwards.
CGTGGGGATTCGAAAATCGAGCGCGATTACCGGCCGGCTGAGCGTCCATCGCGACGGCTACGGCTTCGTCCTTCCCGACAAACCCATCGAAGGGCTGAAGGGCGACATCTATATCGATCGGGAATCGGCGCAGCGCGCCATGAACGGCGATAGGGTGGCCGTGAAAATCCGCCGCATCGAGCGCGACGGGCGCGCGCACGGCGAGATCGTCGAGGTGCTGAAGCGCGCCCATCTCTCGATCGTGGGCGAACTCCGTATCCGCCGGCGCGGAAACTACGTGGTCCCGCACGACGACCGCATCCGCCAGTGGATTCAAATTCCGGAAGGCATGGAGATCCCCGCTTCGCAGCCGTACGTCCACCGCGTGGGCGCTCGCAAGGTCGCGGTGGAAACGGTGGAGGATCTCGAGGGCATGATCGTCACCGCGGAGATCGTGGATTTCGGGGAAAACGGCGAGCGGCCCACCGGTCGTGTAATCGAGATTCTTGGGGCTCCCGACGATTTCGGGATCGACGTCGAAATTCTGATCCGCTCGCATCATATTCCGCATCGATTTCCGGAGGACGCGCTGGAGCAGGCGCGCTCGATTCCGGGTGCCATTGCTGCCGAAGAGATGGCGCGGCGGCGCGATTTTCGGGAGCTCGATATCGTGACCATCGACGGGGAAACCGCGCGCGATTTCGACGATGCGGTGTGGGTGGAGCGGCTGGCGGGCGGGAATTATGTGCTGCAGGTGCACATCGCCGACGTCGGCCATTACGTGCGCCCGGGAACGCCCATCGACCGCGAAGCGCTGCTGCGCGGCACCAGCGTTTATTTTCCGGATCGCGCGGTGCCGATGCTGCCGGTGGAGCTTTCGACGGATCAGTGCTCACTGCGGCCGCATGAGGACCGGCTGGTGCTGAGCGTGCTGCTCGAAATCGACCGGCGCGGCGACGTGATCGCGCAGAAGTTCGCGCGCGGCGTGATTCGCAGCGCGGAGCGCATGACGTACACCGCGGTCGCGGGCGTGCTCGACGGCGAGGCGGGATGGCGCGAGCGGTACGCAAAGCTGACGGATCGTTTCGAAGCCATGCGCGAGCTCGCCCTCATTTTGAATCGCAAGCGCGTGCGGCGAGGCTCGATCGATTTCGATCTGCCGGAGCCCCTGATCGAGTTCGACGAATTTGGCGAAATGACCGGCGTGACGCGCGCGCCTCGAAATATCGCGCACCGCATCATCGAGGAATTTATGCTCGCGGCGAATGAAGCCGTGGCGGCGCATCTCGAAGCCGCGGGCGCGCCGATGATTTTCCGGATTCACGAGCGTCCCGATCCCAAGCGCGTGATGGAATTTGAAGACGTGGCCGCGCATTTCGGATATTCGCTGGGCGCGGGCGCGACGCCGGTGCGCAGGATGCGGGAAACGACGCTTGCGCTCGATAATCCCCATCTGACTTCGAGAAATTATCAGAAATTAGTGGCGAAAATCGCGGGAAGGCCGGAAGAGCGGATCTTGAGCTATTTGATGCTGCGCAGCCTCAGGCAGGCGCGCTACAGCGAGCAGAACGCCGGGCACTTCGCGCTCGCCGCGGCCAGCTACACGCATTTCACTTCGCCCATCCGGCGGTATCCGGACCTGATGGTGCATCGCGCTCTTGCGGCGCATCTCGACGATCGCGTGTACCAGGCGGACATGCGCGCCATCGCCGATTCGAGCTCGGAAACCGAGCGCCGCGCCGCGGACGCGGAACGCGAGCTGGTGGAATGGAAGAAAGTCAAATTCATGATCGATCGCGTCGGCGAAGAGTTCGCCGGGCTGATTATTTCCACCACGCGTTTCGGTTTTTTTGTGGAACTCGAAGAGTTATTTATCGAAGGGCTGGTGCCGATGGAATCGCTTCCGGGCGAGCGTTTTCATTATCACGAAAATATCCGAAAAATCATCGGCGAGCGGAGCCGGCGCCAGTTTTCCATCGGAGATAAGGTGAACGTCCGGCTGGACCGCGTGGATGCGGTGGAAAAGAGGCTGCAATTCGGGCTGGCGGAGCAGGCGAAAATCCGCGGGAAACGCCGTCCATAGAACATTTCGCGTTACACCCGGCGCCTCAGGCTTCGGAAACGTAGATCTGCATGATTTCCATCGGATTGAGGAGCGAGGTGAGATCCAGCCTGGGCAGGCGGGCGGCCGGGGCGAGCAGGCGGAGTTCGATCAAAAACATGCTGCGCCAGAAGGTGAGCTGATAACGGAGCAGCAGGCCGACGAGCTCGGAATTGTGCGCCGGCGAATCGGCCACCAGTTTGCGGGCCGCGGCGTGGAGCGCGCGGAAATCCTGCGCCAAATCGCGCAGATACATGCGGAGAATCCGCCGGCGTTCGCGGCGCAGACGCGCCCCGGTCGCGGGCCGATAGCCGGGTAGAGACGCGAGGAAGTCGAAATCCTCTTCGCCACCCAGCCGCATGACCGGCTGATATCGCGCGATGGAGAAGTCCCGCGGATCGAAAGCACCGGGGAAGGTTCGCCGGCGATAGCGCAGGAGCCGCACGGCGATCAAGGCGAGAAGCGCCACGACCGAGCCCAGGAAAACGCCGCCCGCGATGGACAGCGCCACATTCCCTCCGATGGTCATCCGCACCTCCCCCTAAATTCCCCAACAGAATACTAAAGTCGTTGAGAAATTGCAAACGATTTTTTTGATATTTCTTGAATTCAGCGCCGGGATATACGCAGAAGCGCGGTATTAATGGCATTCAATTGCGCGGTGAGCCGGTCGGCCGCATCGGGATCCCAGCGATGGCCGGTGACGGTGGTGGCGCGCTCGCCGCCGGGTTGCAGAGCGATGGTCCACAAAATCAGGCACACAATCTGCGCGGAGATCATGGTGGTGTCGAATTTCGCCAGCAGCGCCGGCGCCACGTTGCTGAGGAGCAATCCTACCGATCGCGCCAGAAAATAAATGACAAATCCGCTGATATACAGCGCGCCGTTGCGCTTGAGCCGCACCGGGAACCACAGCATGAAAACGCTGATCATCAGCAGGAACAGCAGCATCCATGCGTCCATGGTGCGCTCGAAGGCGGCGAAGCGATAGAGAATCGGCGGGCGTGCGGAGGGCGCGGCGTTTCGATCGAGCCAGAATCCGGATGCGGCGATCACGGCGGCGGCGGCCAGGACGTAAATCACCGTATTTTTCCCGAAACGCGCGAGCGCCGGATGGGCGGCCAGCGCGATGCGGTAAATTTCGAGCACGACAAATACAGCCAGAATCATTTTCCCGCCCTGTCCGGCGAAATAAATTTCCCCATATAATCTGCGATTTTTCTGAAAAATGAGGGCTGCGGCGGTTTCGATCGCGTCGGCCGCCAGGTACGCGAAGAAGAAGCGGTAAACGGAATGGAGCCGGTTGACGACGAGGCTCGCCACAAGAACCAGCGTGGCGGCGAGTTCCACCGAAGGCGCCCAATTGATCCAGTTTGTTGCGGACAGGAAAGCCGGCACCGGTAAAGAGAAAGTTTACTAAGACGGAACAGGAAGCGGAAGGACGGCTGCCGCGGCGGGCGCCGTCCGGTTCCGAAACGTTGGTCGGTAGGCGGGACCTAACGCAGCGACCCGCCTCCGCAATTCGGCGGGGTCGCGGGCGGGCAGCACGGCCAGCACGGCGGCTGGGGGATATCACGCACTGTGTGATGGGAAACGGAGCTGGCGCCGGCAGCGAGGGCCGTGAGCAAGAGCATGATTTTCTTCAACATCGGTGACAAGTCTCCTAAGCGAAAAACCTTATGTCCGACATAAGCCGAAGCGGTTACGAGTTGTAGCATAAGCCGGAATACTCCTCCAGACCTCGCCGCGGCGTGACGTTTTCGGAATTCAGAACAAGTCTCCTGGTACCGTACCCATCGGCAGGCTGTGCTTGTAGCGTACAATTGATCCAGGGAGATGCCGCGTTTCAAACCGAAGGCCGGCCTGGAGCGAAGCGCCTCGGGCGACTTGTGGAAAAACACGCTGTCGAAGATCCCCAGTCTGTTCGGCAGGTTAGCCTACGTTTCTTCACTGCGCGACGCCAACTCGGGGATCTATCGTCATCATGGCTTGAGCATTGTTTTCGGCCGGGACGAAAGCAGCCGCACGCTATGCGAATATCATGAACGGGCGTTTTTCGAGTGGCTGAATCTCTCGCTCGCGGACAAAAGCGCCGACCTGACGGTGTATTTCGGCTCCCTCGACGATCCGCTGCGGCTGGTGCTCGATCATTGGCTCAAGACCAAGTCGTTTGTGCAGTATGCGCCGAGCGTGGCGCGGCCGATGGAGAGCGAGCTGTTCGTGCAGGATCTGGAAGCGCTGATCGAGACGATCAGGAACGGGTTGCCCGCGGATTCTGGAGACCCAGAGTCATCGCGACCTGAGTCACCTGTCCGATAACCTCGATTTCGAGGGGGTAGGCGAATGTTTCCGGCTCCCCGGGCGAGGCCGGGTGCGGCTGCACGATGAGCTGGCCCTCACGTAACGTGCACCATCCGCACATATACCCCTCGCGGTGTTCCAGAAAATAAATGGGGCGATCGAATTCGTTGGTCCACCCGGAGCTGGCGATGCGGCGGCGGGTATCGTCGATGACCACCAGCGAACCAGGCGGGATCAGAGGGTACATATTCCAGTCGTCGGTGCCGATGAGACCATAGCGCTGGCTGCGCAGATCCAGGTTGTTCAACAACATCAGCGGTAGCTTGCCCCACCGCTGGATCAGCCGGCTCAAAAAAACGGTGCGGCTGAGATCGAGGCCGGGGTCAAGCGCGAGCGGCACCTGGATTTCACCGTCCTGGGGGCGGAATCCGACCGGGTGCGTACGGGCGTGCTGCACCAAGGCCGCGTCGGCGGGCAGCGCGGAGTGCGAAATCCCGTACCACGACAAAACGTCGGACATGTCCAGCCGGTAAATCGCGCACAAGGAATAGAGGCGATACACAGACGGCATCGTGCCTTTATTTTCAATATCTGCAAGCCGGCTCAGTGCAACGAGGAATTCGTCGTTGCTGTGGCGGGCGGCGATGCGCGCGCTCGCTTCCTCTACATCGCGGAATTTCAGACGCAGCCGTTCGCGTACTCGCTTGAGTTTTTGGCCTGCTTCCTCCATGATAGAAAGTCGAGTCGCATCCGATGATCCTTGGAAAGCGTAAGCCATGAGCTCCTGACGTTCGGGTATTACTAGAATTATAGACGGCGTGAGGGGACGGAGCAAGGCGCTTTTTCCCAATTTTGTTCTGAATTCAGAACAAGATTTTTGTTGACTCGCAGATTTTAGAAAAAGCGCTTGTTGGCGTAAATCACGGAGACCTTTTGCGAATTATCGTGGCGGTGACGGGAGCAAGCGGCAGCATTTACGGCTGGCGGCTGCTCGAAAAGCTGCGCGCGGCCGGCGGCGTGGAGGTTCACCTGGTGCTTTCGCGCGCGGGCGAGCGGACGGCGCATCTCGAACTTGAAAAATCCGCGCAGGATTTTCGCGCGCTGGCCGATTGCTGGTATCCGGTGGAAGATATCGGCTGCCGCCTGGCGAGCGGGTCGTTTCCGACCGAAGCAATGATCATCGCGCCGTGCTCGATTGCGACCATGTCGTCGATTGCGGCGGGAATCAGCTCGAACCTGATCGTGCGCGCGGCGGATGTGACGCTCAAAGAACGGCGCAGGCTGGTGCTGATGGTTCGCGAATCTCCGCTGCACCTGGGACATCTGCGCTCGATGACGGCGCTGGCGGAGATGGGAGCGATCCTGGCGCCGCCGGTTCCGGCTTTTTATCATAAGCCGCAGAGCGTGGAGGAAATCGTGGATCACAGCGTGGATCGCGTGCTGGATCTGATCGGGCTGCCGCAGGCGGACGCGCGGCGTTGGGACGGGCCGGGGAAATGAGTGCGGCACGGAGGAGTGCGCTTTTTTGAGCATGAGAGTCGCATTCCAGGGGGAACTCGGGGCGTTCAGCCAGCAGGCGGTGCGGCAGCTTGCGGGAGTGCGCGCGAAACCTGAGCCGCGGCAGCGCTTCGAGCAGGTTTTCGCCGCGCTTCTTGCGGGCGAAGTGGACGCGGCGGCGCTGCCGATCGAGAATACGCTGGCCGGATCGGTGCATGAAAATTACGACCTGCTGCTCAAGTTCGATTCCGAGATCACGGCCGAGACCAACGTCCGCATCGTGCATCACCTGATCGCGCCTCCGGGGGTGAAATTTGCGAGCGTCCGCACAGTTTTTTCGCATCCGGTGGCGCTCAATCAATGCCAGGATTTTTTCGCGCGGCACAAACGCATCGAGCGCGTTCCTTATTACGACACCGCGGGCAGCGTGAAGATGGTGATGGAGGAGCGGCCGGAGGGCGCGGCGGCGATCGCC
>JASHWA010000296.1 GCA_030044325.1 Bryobacteraceae bacterium | reverse complement strand
GCCGAGACGAACGACAGTCCGGTGTTGCTTTCGGGCGTGGTGAGATGCTGGAAACCGGCGAGGAAGAAGACGGAGGGATCGAGGTTGGGCGGCTGGGTTCCGACCGCGGTGACGATTCCGCCGCCGGTGCTTACGCCCGATCCTCCGCCGGCGATTCCCACCGCGCTCGCGGTGACGCCCGCGGTGCTGACGCTGACCGGTCCGGCCTGCACCGGAAGGCTCACGCTGCGCAGCGGGGCGCCGCCGTGGGCGCGGCGTAAAACTTCGCGCGCCAGATACGGGCCGTAGCGCTGGATGGCGATGTCGAGATTGTTTTCAAGCGTCAGCGCGATCACGTCGTCCACGGAAAGATACAGATTTCCGCCGCTCAGCAGCGATTCGATGCGCGTCGAGTTGTTGAGTTTGGCGGGTGCAACGGGACGAATCAGCGCGCCGAACGGGCGAATGACCGGGTCGAAGACCGGAATATGCCGGGGCTGGCCGATGGTGACTTCCGGCGTGAAGCTCTGCGCGGAGAGTGCGCCGGCTGCCAGGATCACCGCGAAAAATCGGAGATGAATCATCGAAAAATCCCTTCAATCCAGATGGAACGTCTGCAAGAAAGCGCTGCGAATCCTCGCGCCGCTGGGGCGCGTGAAAGCCGCGGGTATTTGCCGGTTCGTTGCGGAGCTATGGCCGCAAGAGCGGGGGTTGATCGGGCTCTTCAGCATGGACAAACAGGACGGTGCGTCAGAAACGTGCAATTCCCCTTCCACATACGTTCGCACATCGGGGCGTGTTCCTTCATCTCAGATCAAGACGAGAGAGGCATGCAATCTTTTACAAATTACTGTGCCTGTTCGATTTCGCCATCGACTGTCCGGTTTCGCACAGTGATGGATCGAACAATTGAACGACGAAATGTTGTGAAGCGGCGCCCGCTATTTCACACTGAGACGAACCAGCGCAGGGGCGACCTGGTCGAGGGAAAGAACTTGGTCCACCGCGCCGGCGCGAATGGCCTCGGCCGGCATTCCGAAGACGACGCAACTCGCTTCATTCTGCGCGATGTTGCAGGCGCCGGCCTGCTTCATGGCGAGCATTCCGCGAGCGCCGTCGGCGCCCATGCCGGTGAGGATCACACCGGCGGCGGAAGAGCCGGCGTGCCTGGCAACCGATTCGAACAAAACGTCCACGCTGGGGCGCTGGAACTGAACCTTTTCGCCGTCCGACACCGCGGCGCGATAATTTCCCGGCGAGCCGCGCACGCGCAGATGAAAATTTCCGGGCGCGATCAGAGCCGAACCGGGCGCGAGGGGGTCGCCGTCGGAGGCTTCTTTGACCCGCAAGCGGCAGATGGAATCGAGGCGGCGCGCGAACTCGGCGGAAAAAACGGCGGGAATGTGCTGCACGATGACGATCGGCGGCATTTCCGCGGGCAGCTCGACCAGTACGGCGCGCAGCGCTTCGACGCCGCCGGTGGACGCGCCGATGGCGATGATCGACGGCGCGGAGGGGTTCAGGCGGGGAGCGGGCGGACGGGGCGATTCCGCGCGGATTTCCCGCTTCAAGCGTGCGTGGGCCGCGGCGCGAATTTTTTCGGCCAGCTCGGCGCGCAACTCGGTGACCGAATACGGTCCCCCGGGTTTGGCGACCACTTCCACCGCGCCCGACTGCAGCGCCTCGATGGCGGCGCGGCTGGACGCCAGGCCGAGCGAGCTGATCACGATTACCGGGAGCGGATGGAAGCGCATCAGCTTTTTCAAGAACGTGAGCCCGTCCATGCGCGGCATTTCGATATCGAGGGTCAAGACGTGGGGATGCAGCGCGAGAATCTTGTCGCGCGCGATAAACGGGTCCGACGCCGTTCCGCACACTTCGAGATCGGGATGCGAGCTCACGATTTCCGACAGGGCGCGGCGCACGATGGCGGAATCGTCCACGATCAGCACGCGAATCTTGCTCGCCGCCATTCAGTTCACCCGCATGGAGACCGACAGCAGGCCCTCGGGCGTTTCAAAATGCCGCCGTTCGCCCTCAGGACGCGGCGCGACCAGCTCGGGCGACTCCAGGCGCACCACCGAATCGGGATGCAGACGGCTGAGCGTGGCGCCGCAGATCATGTTGGCGAGCTCGCAGGCCACCTCCTCTTCGGCCGGTTCCGGAAGATCGGATTCCTCCAGGCCCAGGTACGCCGCGGCGAGCTTGCGCGCGGCGCCGCGCTCGAGGAACATCTCGAACTCGCCGGAGGGCTCGCCATGGAAATGGATGCGCGCGCAGACCGCATCGGACGGCTGTGCAGCGGCCTCCCAGCATCCGGTGTAAAACATGGTGTCGAGAATTGTTTGGACGGCTTCGCCGAGGGCGGCGGAAAGTTCCGGTTTCATGCGATCCTCCGGTTGGGGATGGCGCGATCGAGCTCGGCGCGGAGGTTTTCGGGGGTGAACGGCTTGGAAATATAACCTGTGGCGCCGAGGGCGAGCAGGCGGTCGATGCGCTCGCGGGTCGCATCGGTGGAGATGACGATCACGGGGATGGAATGAATGACGCCGGTGCGGCGAAGCTCGTTGAGCAATTGTTCGCCGTCCATCACCGGCATGTTGATATCGGTGAGGATGACGTCGGGACGGCGCTCGAGCAGGCGCGAGATGGCCTGGCGCCCGTCGGAGGCTTCGACGTGCTCGGCTGCATAGCCCGCCCGGTCGATCACGCGGCGGATCAATGAGCGGGTCAAGGGCGAATCGTCGACGATGAGCGTGTTCAGCATGGGAGAGCTCCTTGAGGGTTCCTCCGGCGGATGGGCGAGGCTGCCTTCTTTGACGGTGATGCGTCCGGTGGCGACTTCCAGGCGCAGGGTGCGCGAGACCTCTCCGCCGGTGGCTTCCCCGGCGATGATCAAACCCTCCTTCCACAGAAGTTTGCGCGCCGCGAGCGAGTTGCGGCGTCCGATTTGAAAAACTTCTGCTCCGCTGACCATCTGCGCGCCGCCGGCGATGCGCACGGTGAGACGGCCGCGGCTGGCGCCGTGTCGGGCGGCGCGCTCGAGCAGAAGCGCGATCCCGGTATCGGCGAACATGCACGGGTTTTCCGCCGCCTTGGCGGGCTGGAGAGAGGCGTCGGGAAGCATGTAATGCAGCAGTCCGCCGACGCCCGCGACGGGGTCGTGAATGGCGACGCCGACGCACGAGCCGAGCGCGTAGGTGAGCAGCACGTCGTCCGGGTCTTTGGAAACCTTGCAATCCGAGATGCCGACAATTTGCATACTCAAGCTCGTTTCTCCTTGCGGTACACGGCGGGACGAACGTAGCGCAGCGGCTGATCGAGCCCGTTGAGCGTCTCGGAATGACCGATGAACAGATAACCGCCGGGAGCGATCGACTCCGCGAGCTTCCGGGCAATGCGCTGCTGCGTGGCGCGGTCGAAATAGATCATGACGTTGCGGCAGAACAGGACGTGGAATTCTCCAGGCGAGGCATGATCGAGCAGGTTGAGGCGGCGGAAGTCGACGGTGGCGCGGATTTCCGGCTTGATCTGGAATTTTCCCTGGGCTTCGCCGGCGCCTTTGAGCAGGAACGCGCGCCTCCACGAGTCCGGCACGTCGGGAAATTTCTCGGCGGCGTAGATGGCGCGGCGGGCGGTTTCGAGAACCCGCGTGGAGATGTCTGTGGCGAGAATGCGCGCAGGGCGCGCCTGCGCGGCGAGGGTCATGGCGATCGAATAGGGCTCCTCGCCGGAGGAGCATGCGGCGCTCCAGACGAGCAGGGGATTGGCGCCGCGGAATTCGCCGGCGGAGATGGATTTGAGCAGCTCGAAATGCTGCGGCTCGCGCAGGAACGAGGTGTAGTTGGTGGTGAGCGCGTCGATCAGGCCGACGAGCGATTGTCCGGTCTTGTCTTCGCGCACGTGGCGGTAATATTCGGCGAAGGAGCCGATGCCCAGGCGGCGCATTTCCTTGAACAGGCGCGCGGAAACCAGGGCGTGTTTGGCCTGGGGCAGGTTCAGCCCGAACTCGTCGTAGGCGAGCCGGCTGATTTTTTCGAAATCGGCGGGGTGAAGCCGGGGGGGGTCGAGCGAGGTCATGCGGCCTTCCGTCCGAACAGGCCCTCCGGATCGAGAATCAGGCCGACGCGGCCGTCGCCGAGGATCGCTGCGCCGGCGATTCCGCGAATATGCCGCATCGATCCGCTGAGGCTCTTGATGACGACTTCCTGTTTGCCGAGCAGCTCATCGACCACCAGGCAGAAGCGTTTGCCGTCGGCTTCGGCGACGATCAGGAGGCTTTGCGCCAGGTCGGCGAAATCCGCGTCGATCGAGAAGCGGCGGTTGAGGCGAACGACGGGCAGCAGCGATCCGCGCACCAGCACCATCTCGTCGCGGCCTTCGACGGTCGAAAGCATTTCCGGCGTGGGGCGGAACATTTCGCGCACCGCAAACAACGGGACGATGTAGGTTTCCCGGCCCACGCGCGCGAGCAATCCGTCGATGATGGCCAGCGTGAGCGGCAGCTTGAGCAGAAACGTCGCGCCTTTGCCGGGGGAGGATTCGATCTCGATTTTTCCGCGCAGCTTCTGAATCTGTTTGCGCACCACGTCCATTCCGACGCCGCGGCCGGAAACGGCGGTGACCTGTGGGGCGGTGGAAAATCCGGGCGCGAAGATCAGGTTGAAGAGCTCGTTTTCGGCGGGCGCGGCCTGCGCGTCCAGGATGCCTTTTTCGCGCGCCTTGCGCAGAATTTTTCCGGCATCGAGGCCGCGGCCGTCGTCGATCACGTGCAGCAGGATATAGCCTGCCTGGTGGCCGGCTTTGAGCGTGAGCCGGCCCGCGGGACTTTTTCCGGCGCGCACGCGATCTTCAGGCGTTTCGATGCCGTGATCGAGCGAATTGCGCACCATGTGCATCAAGGGGTCGGCCAGCTCCTCGACGATGTTGCGATCGAGCTCGGTGTCCTCGCCGATGAGCTCGAGCTCGACCTGTTTTCCGGTCTTGCGCGACAGGTCGCGCACCAGGCGGGACATTTTCTGGAACAGCGCGCGGATGGGGACCATGCGCATGGCCATGGCGGTGCGCTGCACTTCGCCGGTGATGCGCGCCAGCTGCGCGAGGTTGCGCGTCAGCCGCGGCTTGCCGAGCGTCGCCAGGTCCGGATCGTGCTTGACCAGCGACTGCGCGATGACCATTTCGCCCACCATGTCCACCAGGAAATCCAGTTTTTGCGTGTTGACCTTGATCGAGCGCGCTTCGCCGGAGGAGGCCTCCGGCTCCGGCGCTTTGGGCTGCGCACTCTCTACTCCCGGTGGCGCCTGCGCGAGCGTGCTGAGCGCTTCCGGGAGCGCGGCCTCGGATTGCGGCGCGGCGGAGCCGGCGAGGGCGCGGATCGAGTTGAGCAAAGCCTGGTTGGGCGGAAACCCGCCGAACGCGCCGCCGGAGGCGACGGTCTCGAGCGCGCGGAGGCAGGCGTGCACGTAATCCTTGCTTTCGAGAACCACGTCGATGTGGGCCGGCGTGATGGCCATCCGGCCGTTGCGCGCCAGATCGAGCACCGTTTCGACTTCGTGCGTGAGGCTCTGGATGGCGTCGAGTCCGAGAAATCCGGCCAGGCCTTTGATGGTATGAAATCCGCGAAACACCGCCTGCAGCGCCGCGGTGTCGGCCGCGTTCTGATCGAGCGCCAGAAGCTGCAGCTCGATATTCGACAGGTGCTCGCGCGACTCGACCAGAAAATCGTTGAGCAGCTCCGGATCGCTTGCGAGCTCGTTCAATTCGAGTTCCGCCATGTGCCCCCCTTGTTGAACGAGCTCTTAGAGCAGCGCGTCGCTCAATCCGTGGATTTCCTGTTCCGACATCACCTTGTTGATGTCCAGGAGAATTTTCACCTTGCCCTTCAGCTTGGCCATCCCCAGCAGATAAGGCGTGGCGACGCCGCGGCCGAAATCGGGGGTGTCTTCAATGTCGCCCGGCTGAAGCGTGACCACTTCGGAGACTTCGTCCACCACCACGCCGGTGAGCATGCGCGTGTCTTCCTGCTCGATGTGGACCACCACGATGCAGGTGCGCTGCGTGTATTCCTGCGCGGGCATGCCGAACCGCCGGCGCAGATCGATCACCGGGATCACTTTCCCGCGCAGGTTGATCACGCCTTTGACGTACTCCGGCGTTTGCGGCACGGCGGTGATGTCCTGCACGCCCATAATTTCGCGGACGCGCATCACCTGGATGGCGAACTCCTCTTTTCCCAGGCCGAAGGTCAGATACTTGCCCGCGCGCGCATCGGTTTTCGCGGCGGCGGGCGGTTCCATGACGGCTTGCATACATTTGTCTCCTTGCGCTTCAGAACTCGGTGAATTTGTCTTCGAGCGGAATCGCGCTGCGGCCGGCTTTGGGCGCGGCCGGCGCGAAAACCGGCGCCGCGGCGGGCCGCGGTTTCGGCGGCATGAGCGGTGCAACCTCGACCGTGCGCGGTTTTTCCGCCGGCAGGCCTCCGCCGGCGACGATGACCCGGAGGCGCTCGATCACGGCGTCCATGGCGGCGGCCTGCGCCGACAATTCCTCGCTCGCCGAGGCGCTCTGTTCGGCGTTGGCGGCGGTCGATTGGGTCACCTGGTTCATCTGCACGACGGTTTTCGAAATCTGGTCGATGCCGCGCGATTGCTCCTGGCTTCCGAGGCTCACCTCGTCCACCAGCGTCTTGACCCTGGCCGCGCTCTCGGTGATGGCGCGGATGACTTCGGTCACCTGCTCCAGGCGCGCGCTGCCTTCGTTGGATTTGGCGATGGATTCCTCGATCAGCGAGGCGGTGTCTTTGGCCGCCTGGGCGGAGCGCTGCGCCAGATTGCGAACCTCGTCGGCGACGACGGCGAATCCCATGCCCGCTTCGCCGGCGCGCGCGGCTTCCACCGCGGCATTGAGCGCCAGCAAATTGGTCTGCCGGGCGATCTCGTCGATCACCGTAATAATGTCGGCAATCTTCTTCGACGATTCGTCGATGCGCGACATGGCATGAACCGCTTCGGCGACAACCTGACCGCTGCGATCCGCGGTCTCGCGAGTTTCGCCGGCGAACTGGCTGGCCAATTTCGCCTGATCCGCGTTCTTTTTGACG
>JASHWA010000295.1 GCA_030044325.1 Bryobacteraceae bacterium | reverse complement strand
ACCACACCTATGAATATGTGATCGAGATGCTCGGCGCGATCTTTCTGCTTCCTCCGGAAGTGGCTTTCAAACACGCAGTCGAGGTCGACACGACCGGCCGCACCATCGTCATGACGTGCGAGCGGGAACAGGCTGAGTTCGGCCGCGACCAGATTCAGTCGTATGGAGCCGATCCGCGCATGCCGCGGTCCAAAGGATCGATGAGCGCGATCGTCGAGCCGGCCGCGCCGAACGCCTAGCCGCCGCGAGCGGCGATGCTATTTCGCTTACTCCGGCTTGGCCGCGGTCCAGTAGCCGTCACGACTGCGGATCACCAGGCCGGGCTTGAGCACTTCCACCGTGATCTTGTGGAAGCCGGCTTCATTCTGATTGTTGGGCGTGTAGCTCAGCAAATATTGGGTGTGCAGCTCATTGCCGATTTGCTGCACGTCGCTCTGCAGTTGCTTGGTGTTGCGAAAACCCCACTCGCGGCCGCCGGTGTATTTGGTGTAGACGTCCAGAGGATCGGGGACGAATAATCCCTTGGCGGCGTCGAAAATATCCACCAGCGCCGGAACCCAGTTTCCGTCGTCACTCTGGGCGGGAGTGTTGGTGGTGGTGACCTGGCCCAGGGGCAATCCGCCCTGCGCGCCGGGGATGGACTCGATCGGATTGGGACGGCTGGGCTGCGCCTTCGAAGTGAGCGCGGAAATCAGCTGCGAAATGTTCACCGAATAAAACGTGACGTTGGCGAATTCAGCTTCGGTCAGCACCTCGCGAATCTTGCGAATCTCGCTGCCTTTATCGCGATTTTCCGAAATCTGGATCACAATACGGCGCCGGTTGGCGGGCCGCGTTTTAAGCATATTGATGGCGCGCATGGTCGCGTCGTTCAGCGCAGCGATGTAGCCGCCGGGCGTGAGCCGGCGAAACGCCGTGTCGATCTTGGCCGAATCGGAAGTGAAATCCGTCAGCACCTGGATGCGATGATCGAACGCGATCACGGCCATTTCGCCTTCGTCGCCGATGACCAGACTTTCGAAGATGCTGCTCAATTGCTTGATGCTCGGCAGAATTTTTTCGACATCCGCGTTGGCCTGAATCACCACCACGACGGAGAGCGGATGAATGGCGATATCTTCGGTGATTTTCTGCAGCTTGCCGTTATCGAGCAGGCGGAAATCGTAGGGAGTCAGACCGGGGACAGAGTCGCCATCGCGCGTTTCGACCGTGGTCGGAACCAGCACGGTGCGTACCTCAACACGGATATGAGGCTCCTCCGGCTGCTGCGGATTTTGCGGCGGATTCTGCGCCGGAGTTTGTGCGAATGCAAATCCCGCGGCGCACAGAAGTGTCAATATTTTTCGCATGCTGCTCCTGTCGGTTAGATGCCCGGGTCAAGACGCCGGTTTCTCCAGATGCTCCGTGCGTCCATGAAGTAAATCAACCACATGCGGCACCAGATCGGCGACCGCATTCAATGAATCTATCGCACCACGCACCGATCCGGGAAGGCACAGGATCAGCGTTGCGCCACGCGTGTAGCCTCCGCCGCGCGACAGCGGCGCGAATTTCGTGGATTTCCGGCCTTCGCTGCGCATCACTTCCCCTAAGCCCGGGATTTCCCGGTGCGCGATCGCGCGCACGGCTTCCGGCGTCACATCGCGCAACGCGACACCCGTCCCGCCGGTGGTGATTACAATATCGGCCTCGCCGGAATCGGCCAGCGCGGAGAGTGTGTTTGAAATCTGCTGCGCTTCATCCGGCAGAATCAGCGTTTTCACAGTGTGCCATCCGAGCTTCACGATCAATTCGGCAAGCGCGCCTCCGGAACGGTCCTGGCGCGTTCCGCGGGCCACCGAATCGCTGATGGTTATCACCGCCGCGCGCATCACTTTTTGAAGTCTCCGCTCTTTTTCTTAAAATCTCCGCTTTTGCCACCGGTTTTTTCAAGCAAATAGAGGTCCTGAATCTCGATGGATTTGTCGAGCGCCTTGGTCATGTCGTAAACCGTAAGCGCGGCGACGGCGGCCGCGGTCAGCGCTTCCATTTCGACCCCGGTAGGTCCGGTGATCGCGGCTCGGGCGGTGATGCGCACGCCCTTCTTCTCGATTCGCGCGTCCACATCGACATGCGAGAGCATCAGCGGATGGCACATGGGGATCAGATCGGAAGCGCGCTTCGCCGCGCTGATTCCGGCGATGCGCGCGACCTCGAGCGGATCGCCCTTGGGGTTTTTCGGCAGCTTTTTTAGCACCGAGGGTTTTATACGCACGAACGCCTGTGCCGTCGCGGTGCGTTTGGTTTCGGCTTTTGCGGAAACATCCACCATCGACGCGCGTCCGCGTTCATCGTAGTGCGAAAGTTTTCTCATGGGATCAGAACGCGGATATCCTCGCCCGCGGACCACGATTCGCGATCGGAATCGGCGACCAGAAACGCATTGGAGCGCGCGACGGCGGAGATATCGCCGGAGCCCTGCCACGGTTCGGGAGCGATGGTCGAGCCCTCGGCGCTCAAGCGCGCGGGCAGAAATCGCGTGAGGCCGGTTTTGTGGCGGAAATCGCGCGAGAGTTTCGCGCGTGTCAGCGGGAGCGCGGGTTCTTCGATGCCGCTCAATTTTTCGATCGCCGCGCGGGCGAACAGTTCGAAGGTCACCAGCGTCGATACCGGATTTCCGGGAAGGCCGAAAAAGAATTTTTCCCGGACGCGTCCGAAGACCGCGGGCTGTCCCGGCTGGATCAGCACGCGATCGAAAAAAAATTGTGCGCCGAATTCGGCGAGAACGCGTTCGACGATGTCGTATTTACCGGCGGAAACGCCTCCGGAAATGACGAGCAGGTCCGCTTCGAAGCCGCGCGCGATCAGCTCTCGCGTGGATTCGTGATGGTCGCGGGCGATGGGCAGCATTTCCGCAATCGCGCCCGCGCTGCGGGCTTGCGCGGCGATCGACCAGGCGTTGGAATTGCGGATCTCGAATTCACGCGGCTGTTCGCGGAGGTCGACGATTTCATCGCCGGTCGAGAGAATCGCCACGCGCGGACGGCGGTAAACCGTGACGCGCTCCCGGCCGGTCATCGCGAGCACGGCGATCTGCGCGAATCCGATGCGCGAGCCTGCTCGCAGAATCGCCTTGCCGCGCTCCGCTTCCGCGCCGCGCGGAGTGAAGTTGTCGCCCGCTTGCACGCTGCGCTCGATAATCACGCGATCGCCTTCGCGGCGCGTGTGCTCGACCATCACTACCGCGTCGGCGCCGCGAGGCATGGGAGCGCCGGTCATGATTTCGACCGCTTCGCCGGCCGCGACAGCGCGGTCAAACATGGCACCCGCGCGAACTTCGCCGATCACGCGCAGAGCGCCCGGCAGATCCGCGGCGCGAATCGCGAATCCATCGCGCGCGCTGCGATCGAAGGGAGGATAATCGCGGTCGGCCGCGACATCTTCGGCGATCACGCGCCCGGCGGCGTCGCACAAAGAAACCTGCTCGGTTGCGTTCAGGGAACGCACCTCACGCATCACGCATTCGCGCGCCTGCTCGAATGTTAAGGTCAAATCCCAGTGTAGCTTCTGGTGCGACCGGTGCTCCAGGAGAGAACCGGCCGCTCTGTCCCTCGGAAGCGTTGCGCAACTGTTGATGCTAGAATCAGTGTGCTCCCGACGATGAATCATTTAAAATCGCTGATCCGGGAAGTCCCGGATTTTCCCAAGCCCGGAATTTTGTTTTACGACATCACCACGCTGCTCAAAGACGCGCAGGGGCTGCGCTCGCTGATCGATGAGCTGGGCGCGGGCTATGTGGGCAAAGGTATCGACAAGGTAATCGGCATCGAGGCGCGCGGATTTATTTTCGCGCCGGCGGTCGCCTATGCGCTGAATGCCGGTTTCGTGCCGGTACGGAAACCGAAAAAACTGCCCGCGGCGACTGAGCGGGTCGAATATCAGCTCGAATATGGCACGGACGCGCTGGAGATTCATCGCGACGCGATTCAGGCGGGCGAGCATGTTCTCATCGTCGATGACGTGCTCGCGACCGGCGGGACGGCGGCGGCGGTGACGAAGCTGGCCGAAAAGCTCGGCGGGAGAGTGGTGGGGTTGGGATTCGTGATCGAGCTGGATTTTTTAAAGGGCCGCGAGAAATTGCCGGGCTACGACATCCAGGCAATGCTGCACTACTGATTTCCTGAGATCATCCTGTTTTTTATCGCACTAATGCACGTGATCCCGGTTTTCCGTTCGATATCGGTTGCCTCCGGATGTACGGCGCGTCCGGACGGACCACGGCCTGTTAGCGCAGGTCGTGGAATCCATTTTCGGACGGAAAGGAGGGACGCTGATTACAATCGTAATCACCGTGGTTGCTGTGCTTGCCTTCACCGTCACCGTTCGGATCAAACGGCGGTGAAAGTTTCGCCGGGGGTGGAATCCATCCCCGGTACCCTCCTAAGCATTACAGCATTTCGCCCTGTTTTCGCAAGAGAAAAATCGTGAAGTCCTTGAAAATTCAGGCGCTTGCTAAGATTAATCTGGATCTGCGAATCCTCAACAAGCGCCCCGACGGATTTCATGAGCTGCGGACCGTTTTCCAGACCATTTCACTCGCCGACACGATCGAAATCAACTACGAAGCCGCGCGCCGGACCGAGCTGACGCTTGACGGCAACGTCGATATTCCCGACAACCTGGTCGCCCGCGCGGCCCACGCCGTTCTCGATCGAACCAAAACTCACGCGCGCGTCCGATTCCGGCTCACGAAGCGAATTCCGATGGGCGCGGGACTCGGCGGCGGGTCGAGCGATGCCGCGGCAGTCCTTCTGGCGCTGCCGATTCTGATCGGAAGGCGCGCGCCGATCGACGAGATTGCAGCCGAACTCGGCAGCGACGTGCCGTTTTTTCTCGAAGGCGGAACGGCGCTCGGAATCGGGCGCGGGACCGAACTCTACCGGCTCCCCGACATCGCCGAAGAGCCGATTTTATTGGTCGCGCCGGGGATTCACGTGGCTACGGGGCCGGCTTACGCGGCGCTCGGGCGAGGTTTGACATTCACCGGATTGTCAACTAAAATTAATGGTTTCCGGGAGTTCGTGTGTGCGCTTAGTGGGAAGCGCCGCGCGAGCCAGGCGAGTGCGCTCAGCGAAAACGACTTTGAGGCGGTCGTCTTCCGGCAATACCCCAAGCTCCAGAAGATTGCGCGAAAGCTGCGAACAGCAGGAGCCGAGGGTGTCCGGATGACGGGGAGCGGGTCGGCGATCTTCGCCCTGTTCCGATCGATCGAAGAGCGCGAGCGCGCCCGAAAAGTGTCTGACGGCGATGCGATTTCGGCCCGTCTGGTGAGCCGGGGCGCGTACCAGCGCCTGTGGCGGCGCCAGTTGCGCGATCATATCATCGCCGGTGAAGATTTATGGCCGCCCCGAAGCCGGTACGAGCGATGAGGTTCAATCACTTCAAAGTGTTCACGGGCAACGCGAACCCCGCGCTCGCGGCCGAGATCTGTTATGAGCTCGGATGCCCGCTTGCCGCCGTCACGGTGAAACAATTTTCCGACGGCGAGGTGCATCTTCAGATCCAGGAAAACGTTCGCGGCGCGGACGTTTTCGTCGTGCAACCGACCTGCACTCCCGTCGACAAGCATTTGATGGAGCTCCTGCTGATGATGGACGCTTTGAAGCGCGCCTCAGCGGAGCGCATCACGGCAGTGTTACCCTATTATGGGTATGCGCGGCAGGACCGCAAGGACCGGCCGCGGATGCCGATTTCGGCCCGCCTGGTGGCCAGCCTGCTCGAACGCGCCGGAGCCAACCGGATTCTGGCGCTCGATCTGCATGCCGCGCAGATTCAGGGTTTTTTCGACGTGCCGGTGGATCATCTGTTCGCGACGCCGGTGATGATCGATTATTTTGACGAGATCGGCGGAGCGGGGCTGACCGTGGTTTCCCCGGATGCGGGCGGCGT
>JASHWA010000294.1 GCA_030044325.1 Bryobacteraceae bacterium | reverse complement strand
CGATGCGGTTGGGCCCGCTGCCCAGAATCATGACCTTCTTGCGATTGGACGGCGCGGCTTCGCATTCCCTCTCGTAGCTCGAATAAAGATACGGCGTAAAGCTCTCAAATTCCGCCGCGCAGGTGTCCACGCGATTGAAAACTGCGCTCACGCCGAGCTCTTTCCTGCGCGCGCGCACCTGAAGCGCATCAATTCTCCACGCGCGCGCCAGTTGCGAATCCGAGATGCCCTCTCGCTTGAACCCGGCGAACTCCTCGCGCGTCGCCCGATCCACCGCCGTCCCCGCGACCCGTTGTTCCAGATCCACTGTCTCCCGCACCTGGCGCAGAAACCACGGATCGATCGCCGTGAGCGCATGCACCTGCTCTTCCGTGTATCCCGACTCGAACGCGAATCGAAGGTAACCCAGCCGGTCGGGATTGGGCGTAATCAGCCGCGGCTCGATCAGCTCGCGCTTGTACACGGTCGCGCCGTCGGCCTTCCCGGTTTCGAGACTCCGCATTCCCTTGCCGAGCGCCTGTTTGAACGTCCGCCCGATCGCCATCACTTCACCCACGCTCTTCATCTGCGTGCCGAGCACCGGCTCGGCGCCGGGAAATTTTTCGAACTGCCAGCGGGGAATCTTGACCACCACGTAATCGATGGTCGGCTCGAAACACGCCGGCGTTTTGCGCGTGATGTCGTTCTTGATTTCGTCCAGCCGGTAACCCACGGCGAGCTTCGCCGCGATTTTCGCGATCGGAAATCCGGTGGCTTTCGACGCCATCGCGGAGCTGCGCGAAACCCGCGGGTTCATCTCCACGATCACCATGCGGCCCGTCGCCGGATCGATTGCGAACTGCACGTTCGACCCGCCGGTATCCACTCCGATCTCGCGCAGGCAGTCGAGCGCGGCGTCGCGCATCATCTGATATTCGCGGTCCGTCAGCGTCTGCGCCGGCGCGACCGTGATCGAATCGCCGGTGTGCACGCCCATGGGATCGAAATTTTCGATCGAGCACACGATGATCGCGTTATCCGCGAGATCCCGCATCACTTCGAGCTCGAATTCCTTCCATCCGAGCACGCTCTCTTCGATCAAAACTTCATGCACCGGCGAAAGATCGATGCCGCGCTGCAAGACTTCCTCAAGATCTTCGCGATTGTAAGCGATCCCGCCCCCCGTTCCGCCGAGAGTAAAACTGGGCCGCAGAATCACCGGATATCCGATTTTCGACGCGAATTCCAGCCCTTTTTCGATGGAATTGACCAGTTGCGATTGCGGCAGATCGAGCCCGATCTTGCGCATCGCGTCTTTAAATAAAAGGCGATCCTCGGCTTTCTTGATCGAATCGATCTTGGCGCCGATCAGCTCCACGCCATATTTATCGAGCACGCCCGCTTCCGCCAGCGCCACCGAAAGATTCAATCCCGTCTGCCCGCCGACGGTCGAAAGCAGCGCGTCGGGCCGCTCTTTGCGAATGATCTCTTCGGCAAACTCGACGCTCAGAGGCTCGATGTAAGTGCGGTCGGCGAGATTCGGATCGGTCATGATCGTGGCCGGATTCGAGTTGATCAGCACCACTTCGTAACCGTCCGCGCGCAGCGCCTTGCACGCCTGCGCGCCCGAATAATCGAACTCGCACGCCTGCCCGATGATGATCGGCCCGCTGCCGGCGATCAGAATTCGCTTGATGTCATTTCGCCGCGGCATGGGTTTCCATGAGCTTCACAAAATCATCGAAAAGATACCGCGAATCGTGCGGCCCCGGCGCGGCTTCCGGGTGATATTGCACGCAGAAAGCCGGATGATTCCGATGCCGGAACCCTTCGAGCGTATCGTCGTTCAAATTCATGTGCGTGATCTCGACTTCGTTCAAGTTGAGCGAATCGGGATCGACGGCGAAGCCGTGATTGTGTGAGGTGATCTCGACCTTGTTCGTGATTTTGTTGATCACCGGATGATTCGCGCCGCGATGGCCGAATTTCAGCTTGTATGTCTTCGCACCCAGCGCCAGGCCCAGAATCTGGTGCCCCAAACAAATCCCGAACACCGGCACGCGTCCCATCAGTTTGCGCACCTGCGCGGCCTGATACTCGAGCGGCTCGGGATCGCCCGGACCGTTCGATAAAAACACGCCGTCGGGTTTGAGCGCGAGCACATCCTCACCCGCCGTCCCCGCCGGAACCACGGTCAATCTGCACCCGACCTGCACCAGGCGCCGCAAAATATTGTGCTTGATTCCGAAATCATAAGCGGCCACATGAAATCGCGGCGACACGGCATCGGGTTCAAGATCCGAAGGTGAGCACGGATCGGCGCCTTTGACCCATTCGTAAGATTGCGGAGTGGAAACGCGCGTGGCGAGATCGAGGCCGGCCATCGAAGGCGAACTTCGCGCCCGCTCAACCAGGGTCACGGGATCGAAACAGGTGGCGGAAAGCACTCCCCGCATCACACCGCGCGAGCGCAGGTGGCGCACCAAAGCTCGCGTATCGATCCCCGCGATCACCGGAACGTGATTCGAAGCTAAAAAGTGCTGTGCAGTTTCGTCCGCGCGCCAGTTGCTCGCAAGCGGCGAAAACTCGCGCACCGCGAGGCCCTCGATGTAGGGCTTGGCGGCTTCGTTATCCTCGGCATTCGCGCCGTAGTTGCCGATCTCGGGATTGGTCAGCACCACGATCTGGCCGCTGTAGGAAGGATCGGTGAAGATTTCCTGATACCCGGTGATGGCGGTGTTGAAGACAACTTCCCCCGAGCGCTCGACAGGCGCACCAAAACTGGTGCCCTCGAAGACCGTGCCGTCTTCCAGGGCGAGAACTGCGGGATTCAAGCGGGTGTCGCCTCCAGGCTATGGGGGTAACTTTCATTTCAGCACATTTTGACCGCGTTCGCGAGAGCGGTTAAAACTACCTGGGATACGGATGCCCTCGCAGCGTCGTGAGCGCCCGGTAAATCTGCTCCGCCAAAACCACGCGAGCCAGTTCGTGCGGCATCGTCATCGGCGACAACGTCAACAGCCGGTCGGCGCGCGGCTTCCATTCCGGAGGCAGACCGTCCGCGCCGCCGACGATAAACACCAGGTCGTGGCCTTCTTCGAACAAGCGCGCGAACGAGGCGGAATCGGAAGCTTTTCCCGCGGGGTCGAGCAGAATCTTGGAAGCGTTCGCGTGTTTGGTGAACGGATCCACGCGCCGCGGATCGATCTCGCGCATCTCGCACGTCGCGAATCGCGTGGAGCGCTTGATGTACTCCTCGGCCATCGCGTTGGCATGCGCATCGCGCGGTTTGCCGATGAAGTAGACATAAATTCTCATCGACGACGAACCACGGACCACGAACTACGAACGTTTTCGGAAAAACGGAATCCCGTTGCGATACTCCGCAAAATCGACAGCATCGCCGATCGCCACGCGATCGCCGTCGATTCGCGCGGTCAGACGCCCGCCCTGGTCAAGCGTAATGATCGCAAGCTGATACGGCGCGTCTGCCACAAACACCTCCGGCGCGGCGAAAATCACCGTCTCCGTGTAAACGTTTCCCGATCCCGGATTCTCCATTACGCTGCCCCCAGGATGGTCACGACGGCCGTTGCGCCGCTGCCGCCGAGATTTTGCGCCAAACCGATCGAGTGCCGCGGGATCTGCCGCTCGCCCGCATCGCCGCGAATCTGCACCACCACATCGCAAATCTGGCCCACGCCTGTCGCGCCCACCGGATGCCCCTTCGCCTT
>JASHWA010000293.1 GCA_030044325.1 Bryobacteraceae bacterium | reverse complement strand
AGTAACAGGGCGGCGATGGTGAGCATTCGCGCGTCCCAGGGGGCAATGCCGTAGAGCTGCCGAGTCATGAGATGCCCGGCGGCGATGGCCAGGGGAACGCCGAGCCCGAGTCCGATGCCGATCTGCGAGAAGGCGCCGCGCAGGACCATGCGGATCATGCTGCCGCGGCCGGCGCCCAAGGCCATACGCACGCCGATTTCACCGGTGCGCTGTTCCACCGTATAAGCCATGACGCCGTACAAACCCACGGCGGCAAGCAGGAGACCGAGCACGCCGAAGAGCATGGTGAGGGTGGCAATCATGTTTTGCTGCTTAAAATCGCCCGCCAGAATTCTTGAGTAGGGCTCGACGCCGTAGACCACCAGGTTGGGGTCGATACGGGCGAGTTGTTTGCGGACCTCGGTTGCGAGGCCCGGCGGGCTGCCGGGCGCCCAGATCACGATGTTGTACAGGAAGTGCGAATTAAGATCGAAGTTGCTGAACAGCGGGTCGTCATATTTGACGCTTTGCGTTTCGGGGACCCAGAACATGGGACGGATGGGATCGTTGTATCCCCAGGTCATGTAGCGCATGTCGTGCGCAACGCCGACGATTTCGTAGGTGCCCGAATATTGGATGCGATCCATTCCGAAATGCCGGCCAATGGGATTCTCGTTTTTGAAAAAGCGCCGGACGAACGCCTGGTTGACAACGGCGATGGAGCGCGTGGCGGAAGTGTCCTGCTCCTCGATCGAGCGGCCCTGCACGATTTTCGTACCCAGGGTTTCGAAGAAGCCCGGCATCACGCGCGCCCAGCCGGCGCTGGAATCGTCTTTGGGGCCCGGCTCCGGACGGCCGGCGATGCGAACGCCTTCGTTCCAACTGTCGCCGCTCATGGGCGCGTAAAGCACGGGAGCGGCCATGCGCACGCCGGGAACACGCAGCAGGCCTTCATCGATGCGGCGGAATAGCTGCTCCATCTGTTCCGGCTTGTAGTTGCCGAGCGTAGGGTTCATGGAAACCAGATAACGCGCATTGGTTTCGAAGCCGAAATCCTGATGCTCGAGATTGCGCAGGCTCTGGCCGAGAAGAGCGGCGGCGGAGAGCAGAACCAGCGACATCGCGCACTGGACGATCACCAGCGATTTTTGCGCGATCAAGCCGCTGCCCCGGACGGACCGGCCGCTGCCGCGCAGAGCTTCAGCGGGATCGACCAGCGAAGTCATCCACGCCGGAGCCATGCCGAACACAATGCCTGTCAGCACGGAGATCGCCAGGGTGAACAGCAAAACGGGCCAGGACGGCGACGCATCCACGGGCACGTAGTCGCTGGATCCGCCGGAATGGAACGCCAGATCGAGAATGAGACTGCTTCCGGCGTACGCTACGGCGATGCCGAGGATTCCACCGATGATGGCGAGCAGCGTGGATTCGATGAGCGCCTTGCGTATCAGCCGCCCGCGCGAAGCGCCCAGAGCCACGCGCAGCGAGGTTTGCGAGCGCTCCCTCAGACCGCGCGCGAGCATGAGATTGGCGAGATTGCTGCAAGCCACCAGCAGCACGCAGCCGGATGCGATGAACAGCAGCGTCAATCCGCTCTCGTATTGATCGCGCAGCGCCGCGACGCCGGCGCCTCCGGGAACCAGATGGAGCGTCTGCTGCGTCCACGTTTGTTTTTCGCCCGGCTCCATGTCGGACACATGGCTCGCGAGCCAGTCGTGGAACTCGACCCTTAGCCTGGCTTCGAGCGATTTGGAATTTACGCCGGGGCGCACACGGCCGAGGATGTCGAGCCAGTTGGCGTTGGGCCGCTTGAGGCGCGCGGTCTCCCCGGAAAGCACCGGTTCAGTGGTCACCGGTATCCAGATGTCGGGCATGCCTCCTCCGCCGGCGAGCTTGGCCCCATAGAAGCCGGGCGGAGTGACGCCGATGACCGTGAACAGATGCCCGTTGACCTGATAGCTGGCGCCGACGACGGACGGATCGGAGCCGTACTTATCGCTCCAGATGTGATAGCTCATGACGGCCACGGGAGGCGCGCCTTCGCGATCGTCGGCATCGCTCATCAGCCGGCCGATCCAGGGCTGGATGCCGAGCGTGCGAAAGAAATTACCGGAGACGTATTCGCCGTTGCGCGTATCGACCGGAGCCTGCGACCCGGCGCGGCGGACGCCCAGCGCCGTATTTCCCGCCTGGAGCGCGGCGAGATCCGCGAACTCGGGCGTGTGCTCCTGAAAATTCCTGAAGGCTTCAAAGGAGAACAGCGAAAAATCGCCGTCGGCATCCTGCGTATAGCCGCCCCAGTTGCAGCAGCGGATTTTGTCGCCCACACGCCACAGCTCTTCGGGCTTGGTGACCGGCAAAGACTGGAGCATCACCTGATGTACCAGCGTGAAGATGGCCGTCGTTGCGCCGATTCCCAATGCCAGCGTGATCGCCGCCGTCGCGGTAAATCCGGGCGCCTTTTTCAGTTGGCGAAACGCTTCCTGTAGGTCCGTCACTGGTTCTCCTTGCGCTCGCTTCCGTTTGAGTAACGAAGAGCCACGCGGCGTGGTTAGCAAAATCGGTGCTTGCTGTTCTCAGGTTGGGATACTCAGCAGAACCGGTTTGGTTACAGGCCGGGCTGAATTCAGGTAGCGGAGAGCAGGCGGAAATGGTCTACTGGATCGTCAACGTCACCGCGTTCGTATACACGCCGTCGGCCACCAGATACACCAGCACGTCGCCTGAGCCGGCGAGCGTTTGCGGAATCGAGATATTCACCTGGTCGAGACCGGGAAGCGAATCCTCGCCGGCGTACAGCACCGGAACGCTCTCGCCCGCGACGTACGCCTGCACGCTCTGCGCCCCGCGAATCCCGGTCCCGTAAAGAACCACGATCAGCGTTTCGCCGGCGCCTCCGACGCCCATGGGAGCCGGCAGGCAGCTCTGCTGATACGAAGAATTGCAAGTGAAAACCGTCTGGTTCACGTGCGTACCTGACGGCGTAACCAGAAACGCATCCGCGGCAGCCACACCCGCGCCATTGGAGTTCATAGTGAACAACCCCGGCGCCGAGCTGGCCACCGTCACTGGAGCGGCCGTCGCCGGATTCCCGGTGAGACCGATGCTGGCGGGACCGGTCGCGAGCGCGGACGGCAGCAGAACGGTCGCGAATCCTGAAGCCGCGCTAAAAACCTGCGCGGCCGGCTGCGTCCGGCCCGAGCTGTCGGTGATCGTCACGGAATTCGCCGTGAGCGTCGCCGGAATCGCCGAGCTGAACAGAGCCACGATCTCGGACGGCGCCACGGTTCCGGTCGAATAGCTGGCGCTGTTGGCGGCCGTGATCGCGGAGGGCGAATTCAGATCCACGCGCACCACGCTGTAGGCGGGAATCGTCACGGGGTTGGTCGCCGTGGATGTTGTGATCGCCACCGCATCCTGATCCGTCGCTGTATTCTGCACCGTCGGGTCCGAACCCGAGATCAGCGTTAGCGGAAGCGTGCCTGAAACGGGCGTCCCGTTGAGCACAATGTTCACCGGCGTTGCGGTCGCGCCTTTGTTGGTGATCACCACGCTGACAGTGCCGGTGGCACTCGCGTAGGCCTGCGCGTACAGCGCTGGAATCGTGCCGGGCCCCGTCGCCGGAACCGCCGGGCCGCCGCTGACCGCCGTCGATTCGACCGTGGTTGCAGTGCGCAGCGCTCCGTTCAGCACCGCGACCCCCAACTGCTGAGCCGTCTCAAAGAATCCGAAATTGAGGCTCAGCGTGTCGATGGTCGTACCTGCCGCGTACGCGGCCTGCGTGTCGGTATAGTGCGTGTTCACTGCGTACACTCCGCGCGACCCCGTGAGCGCGTGCGGCCCGGCATGTATCATCGCCGGCACCGTCGACATTCGCATCATGTATTCGGCCCCGTACACCGCGCCGTACAGCGTGCCGTCGGTGATCGAGGAGCCAGTGCCCAGTCCGTCATTCGACGGCAGAAACTCCGTGTTCAGGAATCGTGTGGTGTTGGGGAACAACTTTTCGAGATACCCGGTCACGTACGCCGACGAATAGGTCGCCAGAATTCCGTTTTCATCCGCCATCCACTGGCTGAACGCTCCGCTGCTCTGCGCCGGATAATAGTGGAACGTGATGGCGTCCCAATAGGGATCGGGATAATTCGCGAGCGCGGCGTCCCATGGATTATTCGGGCTTGATCCGCCCGGATCGTTGACGAACACCGCCACAATCGCGCTCGGATCCGCCGCTTTGATGGCATCGTAGTACGGCTTCATCTTGTTGAGATAATCCGTACCCGACGCGAAAAAGTTCTTGAACAGGTACGGCTCGTTACACAGCTCCCAGGCCGCCACCTCGATGTGGTTCGCTTTGGCGAACGCGGCCATCGCGCCCGCTGACGCCGCTGTGTCGGTGAATCCGTTCACATCTACGACGATCTTCGCGCCCCAGAAATTCGCCCGATTAGCGGCGTCGACGAATAACCCGCCGCCTTTCCCGTTCACCCAGCCGATGCTTTCAGACAGCAGCGTGTATTCGTCGCTGGCGGAGAACTGCGCCACCCAGTCCGGCACCATCATGCCCGTCTGCCAGTTGAAGGCCTCGCTGAACAGCCCGCTCGGGTAGCGCACCCAGCCCGGCTGCAACTGCGCGGCGAGCACGTTCAGCCGGTAATCCCAAAACTCCGGCGGAAAAACCACCTCGTCGTTGAAGCCGCTGAAGTTGGGATTCAACGGCGTGGACTGCGATGTGTTGATGGTCACCGCCGCCGGCCCTTGAGCGAGCGCGCTCAACCCGGCCGCGGCGACGGCGGCCGCAAGCCGGCAAAGATCGACTCTCATCGCTCGTCTAAAACCCGCCGTGGGCGCGGAGTTGCGCGGTTTCTTCCCAACCTGCCTGTTTGCGGGGCCTTGGGGCAGGAAACTCTTACAACTCACGGAGACAGCCGTGGCTATCGCCGGGTTTGACACCCGCAAACAAGCGAAATTACACTGCGGAGAAGGCATGAGCGCCGCATCCAAGACAGCGCCATGGGCGAAGTGGAAACCGTGGGTGTGGGTTGCATTGCTGGCGCTGCTGACCGTCGCCGTCTACTTCCCCGTTCATACTCATCCCTTCTTTACCATGGACGACGACGGCTACGTCGTCAGCAATCCGCATCTGCGCCTGGCCTTCGGTAAGGTCGCAAGTTGGGCTTTCACGACCTACGATCTGGCCAACTGGCATCCGCTCACGTGGCTTTCCCACGCCCTCGACGTACAATTCTTCGGCGCGGAGCCGGCGGGACATCACGATATGAACCTGCTCGCGCACGCGATCA
Source organism: Bryobacteraceae bacterium (assembly GCA_030044325.1). Taxonomy (GTDB): domain Bacteria; phylum Acidobacteriota; class Terriglobia; order Bryobacterales; family Bryobacteraceae; genus Palsa-187. Next base: position 585 of record JASHWA010000293.1, on the reverse strand, counting down.
ACGTCTTGTTGCTGTTCGAAGTACTGCGGCGAGCCACCGGATTCGCCGGCCGCAGCTTCATGGTGGCCGCGCTGCTATCGGTTCATCCCGTCAACGTCGAGTCCGTCGCCTGGATCGCCGAGCGCAAGACGCTCCTCAGCACGATGTTTTTCCTGCTGGCGCTGGGGGCCTATGGCTGGTACGCCCGGAGGCCGCGCCTCGGCCGCTACCTTACCGTCGCGCTGTTTTATGCGCTCGCCCTTATGTCGAAGCCGCAGGTCATCACGTTCCCCTTTGTGCTTCTGCTGTGGGATTATTGGCCGCTCGGCCGAATGAGATTTTCCCCTTCCGTTCCTTCGCAGGACCGCGTTCCGGCGCAACCGATTTCCCGCCTGCTGCTCGAGAAAGTGCCCCTTTTGGCATTGTGTCTGGGGAGCGCGATCCTCACCATGCAAGCGCAATCGTACGCGGGCGCTCTGCGCTACTACCCGCTCGGCGTTCGAATGGGGAATGCAATCGTTTCTTACGCGCACTACCTGAAAAACGCGTTCTGGCCCTCCCGGCTCTCGGTGTTTTATCCCCATGCCGAGGTGCGGCCCTGGGTTG
>JASHWA010000292.1 GCA_030044325.1 Bryobacteraceae bacterium | reverse complement strand
GTTGAGGGCATGAGTCAGGTAACCTTCCACGTTCCAGATGGGATTGTCGTCTTCGTCCTTACCGATGATCCAGTTCTCAGTGCAGGCATCGCAGACAAGGTCGGCGAGAAAGACGCTATGGCCGAGGCTAGTGAGGTAGTTGATGTTGACAGGCGAGGTGTAGCCGATGTCGATGAGGCGCAGGCCCGGCTCGGACTGAAGGCGCTTGCGCAGCACACTCCACGCGCCGGAGTGGCGCGGCACGCGCCGACCCGTGAGCCCCTGAGCCGACGCCGCTAACGCGCTCTCCTGTTTCTTGTCGAACCAACGGCGCAGCACCCTGAATCCCTCTCGCGGCCGGGCAGATGCATGGGAGCTGCCCGGCGAAGGTTGTTGTGCTCTCCTGCGCTCTCAGAAGATGCCGCCGGTCTAGTGGGCGGCTGCGCCCTCGTGACCCTTGGAAACGGCCTGGGTCAGGTCCACCTTGCCGCGGAAGACGGCGTTGTCTTCGACGGCCAGGCGCAGGGCGCGTATATCGCCCTCGAGGTTGCACCCGGCACGCAGTTCCACGCGGCCGCTGGCCACCACATTGCCCTGCACACGGCCCATAATCAGCACGTCTTTGGCCGTGAGGTCGGCGGCAATATTTGCGCTGGGACCGACGGTCAGCCGGTTCTCAGACAAGCTGACAGTCCCCTCGACCCGTCCGTCCAGGATCAGGTCTTCACTGCCCTTTACCTCACCGCAGATCACGATGGATTTGCCGATTCGCGCGGGAGAATTATCCACTGCCATGATTTTCGATCCTTCCCGATATGCCCTATGGGCCCTGCCCGCACTATATCAACCCGGAGGCAATGCTTCAATTCGCCGGCGCAGCGCGCTGTTGATTTGACGGTTAAAAATACTGCCGCTGGCGACTGGAATGCCGCTCCGGGACCGGAGCCGGCTGCACGGTGCCGCGCCAATCCCAACGGCCCCTCCGGCTACACTAAACCTGTGTCCCGGCTCTATTCCCTCTTGCTTATTTTTCTGCTTGGCTGGGCGGCTCCCGTCGGCGGGCAGCCTGCCTCCGGCGGCATCGCTTCGCAGCCTTTGCAAGGGCAAGCCCTGGTCGATCGGGCACTGGCCAACGAACTTGAGGCAGCGCAGGACTCGAGTCACCCCATGTGCTACCAGTTGCGAAAGATCAGTCCGCGGTATTCGACCACCAAGAAGATTTGCGAAACCGGCGACGGCGAGGTGGCCCGGCTCATCGCCATCAACGACATGCCGTTGAGCGCAGCGGACGCAGCGAAAGAAGAGGCGCGCCTGAGCGCACTGCTGAGCGACTCAGGAAAGCAGCGGCGCCGCAAGCAGGCCGAAGACCAGGACCAAGAACGCGTTCTGAAAGTGCTGCGAGCGCTGCATGCCGCATTTGCGTATCAGGATGCGGGCCCAGCTGACGGCCCCAGTGGAAAGATCGAAAAATTCTCATTCCAACCCAATGCCGGCTTCACTCCGCCCGATCTGGAGACGCAGGTTTTGACCGCCATGACCGGCGAAATATGGATCGATCCTGCGCATCTTCGCGTGGTGCGGCTGGAGGGACATGTCGAGCACGACGTTGACTTTGGCTGGGGGATTCTGGGGCGGCTGAACAAAGGCGGATGGATCGCGATCGACCAGGCGGACCTTGGCCAAGGCGAGTGGCGCATTGTTCGCATGCAAATGGTGATGAGCGGACGTGTTCTCCTGAAGCAAAGGAATTTCGACACCACCGAGGAGGAGACGCACTTTGCGCCGGCTCCGGCGGGAATGAGCTACGAGAAGGCGATTGCGATGCTGCGCGCCGATCCTTAGGGCCGCTCGTATAAGCGGCACGGAGCAGAGAGAGTTCGGACAAAGACAGAAGTGCGGGGCAGGAAGACGGTTTGGCGCTCTCCAAGACAGAAAGACGGCCCCGCGCTCTGACGCAGGGCCGCATTCGTTATTCGTCGCGCCGGTTACATCTTGGCGAAGACGATCACCAGTGTGAAAAGGGTGAGGGACTCAATAAACGCCAGGCCGAGCACCAGGAACAGCATGATGCCGGGCCGGGTGCCGGGGTTGCGAGCCAACGCTTCGACCGCCGAGCCGACGGCTCTGCCCTGGCCGACGCCGCACAGTCCGGCGGCAAGACCCATTCCAAGTCCGGCGCCGATCGGAACCAGGCTGACTGCGGCCGAGCCGCCGTCCGCGAAGACCGGGACGGCAAAACACAGCACCGCCAGGGTCATGAAAACGAACTGAAGTTTGCGCATAGTTCTCCAGCTTCCTAAGAATTGGCCGCCAGTGGGTGGTTGAGGCTCACCGTGCTGGCCCCCTCACACTCGCGGCCGTCCGTTGGTGCGGAGCGGAAGCACTCTCCGCCGGAAACTTTTTTTCAGCGCCTCTAATGCTCGTGCGCCACCGCCATCGAGAGATAAATCATCGACAGCAGCATGAAAACAAAAGCCTGGATAACGGCAACCGCTGCGTGCAGCCCGAGGAAGACCGAGGGCCACGCGATCGGAATCAGCGAAAACCAAACC
>JASHWA010000291.1 GCA_030044325.1 Bryobacteraceae bacterium | reverse complement strand
GCGTGGAGAGTGCGCAAAGCGGCGGGTACGCTGCGCAGCGCGCCGGCTGCGGAAAACGGTAGCGCTGCCACAAAGTGGGTAATGGAAATTCGATCTTCCGCGTTCGAGTACCGGACGCGTGGAGCGAGCCCGGCTTCGGCGGCCGCCTGCATGCAGTGGAAGTGGCGCGGCATGTCGCCCGCGCGGGTGTTGATCCGCAGCAGGTATGCAGATCCCCGCACGACGATGCGGAAGGCCCGATTGGAGCCGGGCCGCTCGGTCAGCTCGCGAATATCGTCGAATGCGGTTACGCCGAAAGCCTCGTTGAGGCCGCGAGTCACGGCCGCGATCTTCTCTTGCGGAATCATGAAGTCCTCCGGATGCGTGCAAGGGGATTTGGAACATAGTTTCGCGTGTTGATGCTAACGCAATTTCTGACCAAGATCTAGTCTTGTTTTCAATAATTTATTCTGCTATTTTGAAAACAGAGAGAGGGAAAGGAACGCGGCCGCGCCACCGCGCCTGCGGACTCCGGCTGTACAATAACTGCAGAAAACATTTTAGGGTGGAGGCTGTATGCGTCGCCGCATCTGTTTGATAATCACCGCTACCGCGCTCGCGGCGGCTGCTTTGGCTCAGGGGCAATACAAGGCCCCGCGGATGCCCGACGGACACCCGGATTTTCAGGGCTTCTGGGAAAACAACATTGCCACTCCGCTCCAACGGCCTCATGAGATCGCCGATCGTCCCACTCTTACCAACGCCGAAGTGGAGAAGATGCGGCAGAAAGCCAAGGAGATGTTCACGGGCAAAGACGATGCCGTATTCTTCGACGGATTTTATCCGGCGGTTCTCGATAACGTGCTCGGTCTGAAGAGTGGCTTCAAGAGCGCTGACGGTGAGACCGGGGACTACGGTTCGGAGTGGAACGACACAAGAGTCTGGGAGAATCGGACATCGCTGATTTACGATCCGCCGGACGGCCGCGAGCCCGCGCTCACGCCTCAGGCGATGGCCGCGCGCGCGGAAGCGAGGCAGTCGGCACAGCGTTTCGCGAGCGTCAAGGACCGGCCTTTGGGCGAGCGGTGTATTACCTACGGCTCACCGCAATTGACGGCCGGATACCAGAGCTATTACCAGGTCGTGGAAACGCCCGGCGCGGTCGTGATCATGCTGGAAATGTTCCACGACGCGCGCATCGTCCGGATGAACGCCGGTGCGCGCCACCCCCCGAAAAACGTGCAGGGATGGTTGGGAGACTCCATCGGGCATTGGGAAGGCGACACGCTGGTGGTGGATACGACCAACTATCGCCCGCGCGCATTCCAAAGCGTATCGAGTGAAAATCTCCACATCATTGAGCGGTTCACCCGCCAGGATGCGAACACCCTGCGCTACGACATTACCGTGAACGATCCCAAGACGTGGGTAAGGCCGTGGAGCCTGATGGTCCCGCTGCAGCGATCGACGAAGCCGGTTTACGAGTATGCCTGCCATGAGGGCAACTATGCGGAAGCTGCGATTCTCGCCGGCGCGCGCGCCGAAGAGGCCCAGAAGCTGACATCAAAGTAGGGCGTCAATATATTTGACGCCTAACACAGCAAGCTCGCAAACGGCAGAGAGCTTTAACGGGCTGCCAGCGCGCGCAGCGCTTCGAGCTCGATTCCGATGAGATCGGGTCCGGTTGGTTTTTCGGTTTCGCCCATTTCTTATGTCTACCAAACGCGCCTCAGCGCACGTTGCGGCGGGACTTTGATGGATCGCTTCGGCATAACGCTAGTCCGGCGTGCTGACGATGTGGAACTATAGGAAACAATGCGCCGGATTCCTGTTTCGACCGCTGCGATCGTGCTGGGGATGTGCGTGTTTTGGACCATGCTCGGCTCGCGCCTGGTGCCGATGGCGGAGAGGCACGATTTTCTGGATCTTTACACCGGCGGGCGGCTGGCGTGGGAAGGCCGGTTTGGCGAGCTTCATTCGGCCGGTGTTCAATTCGCCGTGGAACGCCGCATGGTGCCCGATCTGGCCGAAGTGGTTCCGTTCATGCGGCCCGATTTTTATGCGCTGGCGCTCGCACCGATCGGCGCGCTGCCGTATCATGCGGCGCTGGTCGTATGGATTGCGCTTCAGAGCGCGCTGCTGATCGCGTGCTGGATGTGGGCATGGCGGCGGTTCGGACCCGACGCGCTGGTGTATTGCGCTCTGTTCCTGCCCGCGGTGTTGGGTATCGCGAGCGGACAGGATTGCGTGTTGATGCTGGCGCTGCTGATCGTCGCGTTCGAGCTCGACCAAAGCGGGCGCGCGTTCGCGAGCGGCGCGGTGCTCGGGCTGATGCTGTTCAAATTTCACCTGATGGTGCTGTGGCCGGTGGCGATGCTGATGCAGAAACGCTACAGAATGTTCGCAGGTTTCTGCGTTGCCGGGATTGCCGAAATAGTGCTGACCTTTGCGCTGGGCGGAATCGCCGACGCCCGATCGTATGTCGCGATGCTGGGCGACAAGACCCTGGATCGCGCGTTCATATACGAGCCGTTGATGGTCAGCTACCAGGGATTCTTGGCGAACCTGGGTATTGGGTCGAAGTGGGCGGCGGCGGCGATCATCGCGGCCATCGGGATCACGTTTTTGATCGCGATTCGCCGCTCACCCCTGTTCGTTCTTGCGCCGCTGGGATCGCTGATCATCGTACCGCACGTTTATGGGTACGATGCGGTGCTGCTGCTGGCTCCGATTCTGCTGACGATTTTCCAGTCGAAGGCGAAGGGAGCTAGAATTGCAGCGGCATGGCTGGCGACGCCGCTTCCGTTCGGTTTCGCGCTGGCAGACAAGCCGTGGGCGATTGTCGCGTCGGCGTCGCTGATGACGTTGTTTTTCGTGTCGGCTTGGGGTGCAATAAACTGGCCGCCAATGAACGCGGATAAAGGCGAATAAGAAATCGCGTTCCTTCACGGCCATAAGAAAAGGCAACGGCCGGTCCGCCGCACTGGAAGGTGAGGGCGGCGGGGAACCGGCCGTTGTGCCGCTTATGCTCGCGGTTAACGAGCGAGGGGCAAACTTAAATCGCGATGAACAGTGTCGTTCCCTGGCGATTTACCAACAGCAGGACCGGATTGTTTTTTGTTGTTGAATTCATGGCCTGCCGGAACTCACTCATATTGGCCACCGGATGATGGTTGACCTGCTGGATCACGTCGCCGCGCGTAAGACCCGCGTCGGCGGCCGCGCTGCCTTCCGCGACGCTCTCCACCACCACGCCTTTGACGCCGGAGCCGAGCTGCAATTGCTGCGCGACATCGGGCGTCAGGGTTGAAAGCTGCACTCCGTCGAGCGTCGATTCATGCTGGCCGGGGGTCGCATTGGAGGCCTGTTCCTCAGTCGAAGGAACGTTGGCGAGCTGCGCGTTTAATTCCATGGTTTTGTTGTCGCGCAGAACCTTCATGCTGATATTGGTGCCGGGAGCGAGCATGCCGATCTTCAGGCGAAGCTGATTGGCGTTGTCGATCGGCTGGCTGTTGACGTCGAGAATGATATCGCCTTTCTGGAGACCCGCTCTTGAAGCCGGGCTGTCAGCGGTCACGTCGCCCACCAGCGCGCCGGTGGCTTCACTCACGCCCAGAGCTTTCGCCATTTCGGGAGTCACATTCTGCGGAAGGATACCGAGATAGCCGGTCTCAACTTTGCCGTATTTCAGGATCTGATCCATGTCGTGACGCGCGAGATTGACCGGAACGGCAAAGCCGATTCCCTGGTTTCCGCCGCTGTTGCCCGAAAGGATCGCCGTGTTGATGCCGATCAGGTGGCCTTCATCGTCCACCAGCGCGCCGCCGGAATTGCCCGGATTGATGGCCGCATCGGTCTGGATGAAATCTTCCACGCCTTCAATCTGGCCGTTCATGCTGCGATCGGTCGCGCTGACGATTCCGCTGGTGACGGTCTGGCCGATGCCGAACGGATCGCCGATGGCGAGTACGATGTCGCCGACTTCCACCTGGCTCGAATCGCCGAGCGTGAGGTATGGGAAGCCGCTGCCGTTGATTTTCAATACCGCGATATCGGCGCGCGGATCGGTTCCCACCACGCGGGCTTTGAATTCGCGCTTATCGTGAAGCGTTACAGTGATGTCTGTGGCTTTGTCGATGACGTGATTATTCGTAAGAATGTAGCCTTCCGGGCTCACGATCACGCCCGAGCCGAGCGCCTTTTCGCGCCGCTCTTTGGGAATGTTATTGAACGGCATGTTGTTGCCGAAAAACTGGCGCAAGAAGGGATCCATGTCAAATCCCTGCATGCCGGTCACTTCGTTCTTCACCACGCGGGAAGAGGAAATGTTCACGACGGCGGGGACAACCTTTTTTACTACGCTCGCATAGCCGCGCCGCGCCGTTTCGGCAGAACGGGGAGCGGTTTTGATCGTTGCGGGAGGATTGTCCAGGTGCGGCGTAGCGGCTTTCACGCCGACGAACCCGGTCACGGCCAGGGCCGCCCCCACGATCAGAGCGGCGCCGGGTTTCAGCCGGAACCCTCGGTTTTCAAGGAAATTTCGCATATCTGTTTGCCACCTCGATTTCCAGCTTAAAGAGCAAACCGCGGATTGCCCATAACTTGGGGCCGTTAAAAAAAGACACGGTCACAAGGGATCGGGCATCCCGTAGAGGAGGGATGGTTTGTAGTTCGTCGCTTTGCGGTTGCCGACGGAGGATTGGGACTGGGGATGCCCGGCGGCTTACGTTTCCCGTGCGGTCACCATGCGCTGAAGGTGAGCTAACGCCTTTCGCGAACGTAGTTGACAGCAACGTCGGGAAGATGAAAAGCGAATGCCAGAATCGTCACGGCAAACAACACTGTCAGGATGAGGGCGAGAAAGCTGTCCGGCTGCCGCTCGTAAACCGGTCCCAAGACCGGAGCGGCGGCGAGCATGGTGCACAACACTCCGATTCCGGCCTTCCGTTCGGAGCTCATCGCTTTTTTCATGGTTTGTTGCCCTCATGAGCGGAGGGCGCGACGGGCCGGGCGAGATTAGTGCGCGTCGAGGTCGAAAGCAGCGGAAAGAGGGAGCTCGATATCGGGATTGGAGGTTTTGAGCACGTCGGCTGCGGCGCCGGCGGGGTTTTCGCGGGAGAAGATGGTCGCGGTTTTGTCCTGTGGATCGATCAGCCAGACAAATTCAACTCCGATGGCGAGATATTCCTTAATTTTCAATAACATTCGATTCATCCGGTCTTCCGGAGAAAGGATTTCGACGGCCAGAAACGGAGGCACCGTCGGGATTCGGGCGCCGATATTATCGTCGCGCCAGACGGAGATGTCGGGGATGCGGTAACGGGTCGAGCTGATTCGGATGCGAACCTCTGGCGCGACCCGGATTCCGAGCTTCCGACGAAGCTCCCGCAACAGGTGCGTAAGCGCACCCTGCACATCTCCGTGTTCCAGTTCGCCTATATTTCGCTCCACCACCTCGCCGTCGAGATACTCGCAATCCGGGCCGTCGAAGCTGGTGTGGAGATACTCGTCAACGTCCATCAGGACCTTGGTGCTCATGCTCGCGCCTCACCCGGTATTATGACTCAAACCCCCGACCGGTCATAATTTAAGGATCGTGCTCGACTTTTTCGAGAGACTTCACGTCTTTATGATCGGAGCCGGCAGTTGATCTTCCGGGAAATTGAGGATGGCGACCTGATCGCCCGGGCGCGGCGGGGCGATGTCGAGGCGTACAACCTGCTCGTGTCGCGGTGGCAGAAGCGCGTCTTCAATTATCTGCTGAGATTGATCGGGCATCGCGAAGACGCCATGGACGTGAGCCAGGAGGTTTTCCTGAAAGCGTATCAGAACCTGCCGAAGCTGGACGATGCGGCGAAATTTTCGTCGTGGCTGTTCCGCATCGCGCACAACGAGGCGTTTTCGCTGCTGCGGAGGCGCCGGCCGGAGGGCGATTTTCTCGCTGAGCCGCGGTCGGCGGGCGTCGAGGGACGGCTGTTGCCGCTCGAATTGTCGCTGGCGGTGGAAGGCGCGCTGGCGCGCCTCACCAGCGATCAGCGCGAGGCGGTTTTGCTGAAGGTGTACCAGGGATTCAAATTCGACGAAATGGCGGAAATTCTGGAATGCCCGGTTTCGACGGTCAAATCGAGGTTGTACACGGCGCTGGAGCTGTTGAAAACCACGCTTTCTCCAGCGCTATTACGAGGTGAATCGTGAATTGCAGCGATTACGATTGGAAGGCTTACGCGCTTGGCGAGCTGGGGCGGGAGGAGCGGGAACGGGCGGAAGCGCATGCGAATTCGTGCCGCGAGTGCCGCGAGGAGTTGGCCGGATTGCGGCTGACGCTCGATGCACTCTCGACCCTGCGCGAAGAGGAAGCGCCGCGGCGGATTGCGTTCGTCTCGGATAAAGTGTTCGAGCCGCGCTGGTGGCAGCGGATCTGGAGCCCGACGTTTGCCGGCGCCTGCGTGATCGCGCTGGCGGTCCTGGTGCACGCCTTTGTCGAGCCGGTGAGGGTGGACCGGCAGGTGAATGCGGCGGTTGCAAAAGCGGTGCTGCAAATTGAGGCGCGCTATGCGGCGTCGAATCAGAATCTCGAGGCCGACAACGAGATGCTGAAAAAAGAAAACAATCGGATGTACATGGAAAAAACGGGGTTATCGCACCAATGAAAAAGAGAGCATTCGTACCAGTCCTTCTCCTTGCGGCGGCGACCGTGCTGGCTGCGGCGACCGCCGGGCCGCGCGTGAGCCGGGCGACTCTTACGGCGATGGAACAAAGTCTCGACCAGCGCATCCAGCGGCTGTGGGACGATACGCCGTACCTGCTGCTCGGCAACACGCGCGGCGTTTATTTGGAAGGCTACGGCGCGGTGTTCACGGTGGAGGTGAACCTGGTGAGGAATCCCATTTCGCTGATGAACACGCGGCTTACCAAGGAGGAAGTCACCAAGGTACGGGCGACCAAGCAGCAGCGGATTGCGGTGCTGACCAAGGCGCTGAAGGAGTCGCTGGTATCGATGTCGGCCTCGCTCGATACGGTGCCGGCCGACGAAAAGATCGCGATTGTGGCGTTCATCGATCATTATCCGTGGGAGGACACCTCGGGATTGCCGGTGCAGGTGACGGTGCACGCGCAGAAAAAGAAGCTGGTGGAAGTGCTGCACGCAGGCGGCGCGGGGATCGATTCGGTGGCGCAGGTGTCGGAGAACTAGTGGCCAGTGGGCGGTCGGCTAGCCAGGCGGACGGATGCGTTTAGGCGAGATTCTGATGGAGCGCAAGCTCCTCGAGCAGGAGGACGTCGATCGCGCGCTCGAATTGCAGCGGGAGCGCGGGGATAAGCTCGGAAAGATTCTCGTCGATCTCGGTTTTGTCGCGGCGCGCGACGTGCTTTCGGCGCTGGCCGAGCAGTTGAAGGTTCCGGTGTTGACCATCGACGGCCCGCCCGCGGTTTCTGCCGAAACTGAATCGCTTTCGCCCAAATTTCTGCGCCAGTTCCGCTGTCTTCCGGTAGAGCTCCAGGATCACACGGTGACGCTGGCGATGGCCGATCCGCTGGATTTCGAGACGCGCGCCACAGTCGCGGCATGCACGGGACTGAATGTGCGGCCGGGAATCGCGCCGGAGCAGGAGATTCTCGACGCGATCGATAAATTCTACGGCCAGGCGGAAAAACCCGCGGACACCATTTTCGCCGGAGCCGGGGACGCGGAAGAAGATCTCGAACATCTGCGCGACATGGCGAGCGAAGCGCCGGTGATCCGGCTGGTGAACGCGATGATCGCGCAGGCGGTGGAAAAACGCGCGAGCGATATTCACATCGAGCCGTTTGAAAAAGAGTTTCGCGTGCGGTACCGGATCGACGGGGTGCTGGTCAGCCAGGATGCGCCGCAACGCGAGCTGAAGGCCGCCATTATTTCGCGCGTGAAACTGATGGCGAAGCTGAACATCGCCGAGCGCCGCTTGCCGCAGGACGGGCGCATCAAAATCAAGACGCTGGGGCGGGAAGTGGATCTACGCGTTTCGACCTTGCCGACGCTGTACGGCGAATCGGTGGTGATGCGGCTGCTCGATCGTTCGGCGGGCGATTTTTACGATCTGGAGCGGCTGGGATTCGACAAGTACATGCTTTCGCGCATGGAGTATTACACGTCTCTGCCGCACGGAATTTTTCTGGTGACCGGGCCGACCGGAAGCGGGAAATCGACTACGCTGTATTCCGCGCTCAAGCGCATCAATCAGACCGATAAAAAAATCATCACCATCGAAGACCCGGTCGAGTATCAGATGGACGGGATCAACCAGATTCACGTGAATCCGCACATCGGGTTGACGTTCGCGGCGGGGCTGCGGCACATCGTGCGCCAGGACCCGGACGTGATCATGGTGGGCGAAATTCGCGATCGCGAAACCGCGGATATCGCCATTCGCGCGGCGCTCACCGGGCATTTCGTGTACTCGACGCTGCACACCAACGACGCGCCGAGCGCGATTTCGCGGCTGACGGATATGGGCGTCGAAAATTACCTGATCACGTCGTC
>JASHWA010000290.1 GCA_030044325.1 Bryobacteraceae bacterium | reverse complement strand
CCTGGAGCGCCGCGCAAACGCCCACCGCGACCGCCTCCTGGCCGATATATAAATGACAGGGACAGCGCGCCTCGCCCGATTCGACCATCCCCGCCACGGCTTCCTCCGCCCGCCGGATGCGCAGCATCGCCTCCCACCGCGCCATCAGCCCGTCGTTGGTCATCGATAAAACTCGCGCATGCATGCGGCCACGTAGCACGCATCGTCATCGGATATTGCCGTGTTCATGGGCAGCAGCAGCGACCGCGCGATCATTGCTTCGCTTGAGGGAAGCGACGCCCGCAACTCCAGCCGCTCCCATTGATGCACCAGCTTTCCGCCCCACTGCACGGTGGTCCCCACGCCGCGCGACTTCAAAAATTCGCGCAGCGCGTCGCGCCTCTCCGCCTCGATTTCGTAGTTTTGATACACGTCAAAATGATCGGCATCGCCGTCCGGCCCCGGCGGCAGACGGATTTCTCCCACATGCTCCAGCGCCGCGCGATAAATTCGCGCGATCGCGCGCCGCCGCTCGATCGCTGCGGGATATTTTTTCAGCCGATAGTCGAGAATCGCGGCCTGCAAGTTGTCCAGGCGCGAATTCAAGCCCCAGCTCACGATCTCGCCGTCTGCGCTGCGCCCGTGATCGCGAAGCTGGCACATCTTTTCAAAAATCGCGTCATTTCCCGTGATGACCGCTCCGCCGTCGCCCAGGCAGCCCAGCACTTTCGCGGGAAAAAAGCTGATCGCCGCCGCCGCGCCGCAGGTCCCCGCGCGCCTTTCCTTGAACTTCGACCCGAGCGCCTGCGCCGCGTCCTCCACAATCGCCAATCCCCGCTTCGCCGCGATCGCTCCCAGCGCGTCCATGTCCGAGGTGCGCCCGTTCAACTGCGTCGGCACGATCGCGCGCGTGCGGGGCGTGATCGCGGCCTCGACCGCCGCCGGATCGATCAGATGATCCGCGCCGCATTCGACCGGAACCGGAGTCGCTCCCGCAAAGTGAATGGCCGCCGCCGTCGCGACCATGGTGTGCGTCGAAAAAATCACCTCGGCTCCGTTCCCCACCCCTGTAGCGCGCAACGCCATCAGCAGCCCGTCGGTTGCATTTCCCACCCCCAGCGCGCGCCGCGCTCCCAGAAAATCCGCGAGGTTCGCCTCGAAGCGCGCCACGTCCTGCTGCAAAATGAACGCGCCTCGCCGCCCCACATCGCGGAAGATTGCGACCAGCTCGTCTTCTTCCGGCGCGAACATCCGCCGGTAATCGAAAAACGGAACCGACCGAGCCGCCGCCGCAATCATCGCATCGCCTCCACCCTGCTCGACTCCGATCCGCCCGCGGCCGAAATGTACATCCACGCCACCCGCGCCAGTCCGCATAAGCTTCCGATTCCGTAGGAAAAATGCAGCGCCGCGAACGTCACCGGCATCAGCGCCATATAGCTCCATCGCTTTTTGCGCAGCGCAACCCGGGCCGATGCCGCCATGTTCGCCGCCAGGTAGATCATCACCGGCCAGAAAATCCCCGCCGCGGCGAAGGCGCCCAGCGTCACCACCATTCCCAGCGGCGCCAGGTGCCGCCACCGGACCGGCATCCCTTCGCTGCTCCCCTGGCACAGAGCGAACGGCAGCACCGACCAAATCCCGTTGATGAAGTTGTGCCGCACGAAGTCGCGCAATCGCGAGCGCGTGTAGTAATAGGTCACCAGGCGCGGCGACAGCAGAATTTTTCCGCCCGCGCGGGTGAGCCGCCGGTTGAACTCGATATCCTGGCTGCGCTCCAGGCGCTCGTTAAATTTTCCTACCGCCGAGAAGATCTCGCGCCGCCAGCATCCGCCAAAAACCGTATCCACCCACTCCTCGCGCTCCGCCATCATGCGGTAGCGTGCATTGCCCACCCCGAAGCGGTCGGTCAGCGCCGCCACAATGGCCCCGGCGAACACGCCTTCTTCGCGCGCGAGCTCGACCCGGATTCCGCCTACGTTATCGGCGCCCGTCCGCTCCAGCGCCTCCACGCACCCCGATATGTAATCCCGCGCCACGCGCGCGTGCGCGTCCATGCGCAAAATGATCTCCCCGCGCGACGCCTCGATCGCGCTGTTCAATCCGGCCGGCGTCGTCCGCTTGGGGTTGTCGATCACCCGCACCCGCGCGTACGCCGCCAGGATCTTCCGTGTTCCGTCCGTGCTCATCCCGTCGGCGACGATCACCTCCCTGCGCTCAGCGGGATAATCGCTCGCCAGTATCGAATCCAGGCACTCTCGAATGAAGCGCGCCTCATTACGGCACGGAATGATCACCGATACGAACGGTCTCATGGAAATTTAGTGCGTCGAGCGCCCGAAATTTCTCCCGCTCCCTCACTCCCGATTTCCTTCGCCTGCACGCCAGCACCAGCGGAGTCACCGGCGTCAGGATCCCGTCCACGACGAAGCCCTTGTAACCCTCCGGTCCCGTCCGCACCAGCGACGGCAGGTTCGCCACGAACATCCACGGCACGATCACCGCGAACACCCGGAACAGCAGCCCGCTGCGCCTCCGGATTCTCTGGTGTGCGTTCAGGCAATACGCCCAGATCAATCCGAGCACCGCCGCCCCAATGCCCACCCCTGCGTATCCGAAATTCAAATACCACCCCGTCGCGTGATGAATCGAATAGCCCTGGTTCTGGATCGCGCCCACGCTCTCGCTGTAATACAGGTAGATGTCGCGCGGCCGGTCCCTCCACAAGATCCTCGGGATCACCGAACACGCCAGGCTGTAAAGGCTGTATCCGAAGCGCGGCTCGGTCGCCGTCTCGAGCACGCCGTACATCGAAAAGTGCGCCCCGTATGCCTCATTGCTCGAAGTGATGAATCCTTCGACGTCCGTCGCGTCGTCGAGGTGATTCGCAACCACGTCTTCGAGCTTTGAAATCGGCACGCCGCGGAAATAATCGATGGTGTACAGAAACCACATCCCGCCGCCCACCACCAGCGCGACTCTCCACAGCTTCGGCCGCGGCGCGGAGGCCATGTATGTCAGGAATCCGGTGAGCAGCGCCGTCAGGATCTCGTTCTTGTTTCCCAGCACGAACGTAAAAACACCCATGACCGCGAACAGCGCCAGGTAGCCCGCCATCGTGTAGCGCCGCGTAACGCTTGAGAAAAATCGCGACCTTTTTCCCGCCACCAGCGTCGCCAGCCCGATCGCCGGAGGAAGCAGCGCCACCCGATTCAGCACCTGGTGCAGCGTGAACCACTGGTCGGTCTCGGTGCGCGTGTAGTGATACGCGGATACGTTCAGGGTCCAGGCCGCGCCCAGCTTGTCCCACATGATGTAAATGCTCCCCAGCGCCGCGAGAAAGCCGATCAAAAGTATCGGCTCGTGCCGCAGCGTCAAGGGCGGAATATCGCGCTTCGGCCGGCGCGATAAACCCAGGAGCATAGTCAGTTGCGCCACGATAATGAACCCCGCATACAGCGCGAGCGTGGTCATGTAATTGCGGTCGAGCGCGATCGGAAACAGCTTTTGCTCGAGATAATGATAGTTCTTGCCGCTGAAACCGCCGGTCTTGTCGATCACGATGTACCAGGCCCCATACAGCGTCCAGTAATACAACGCCGCCACGCCCACCACGATCCCGATCTCGCGCCGCCGCCGGTACAGCGCGAGCGTCAGCGCACAGATGATCGCCGTGGAC
>JASHWA010000031.1 GCA_030044325.1 Bryobacteraceae bacterium | reverse complement strand
TTTGAAGCGTTCCGGAGACGCGCGACCAAGGGACGCCCTGCTGTTCGGCGACCACCAGATACATCGCCCAGATGATCGATGCGGGCGAGTTGATGGTCATCGAGATGGTGACGTCGCCGAGCGGAATTCCGCGGAACAGGGTTTCCATATCGGCGAGCGAGGCGATCGCCACGCCGCATTTGCCGACTTCGCCGAGCGAGGTGGGGTCGTCCGAATCGACGCCCATCAGCGTGGGGAGATCGAAGGCGACGGAGAGCCCCATCTGGCCTTGCGAGAGCAGGTAGTGATAGCGCGCGTTGGTTTCTTCAGCGGTCGCGAAGCCGGCGAACTGGCGCATGGTCCAGAGCTTGCCGCGATACATGCTGTGGTGGATGCCGCGGGTGTAGGGAAATTCGCCGGGCTGGCCGATTTCGGCGGGCGCATCGTCTTGGGTGTAGACGGGTTGGAGCGGAAGTCCGCTGAGGGTCCGGTAAGACTTGGCGGTGAGAGTGCCCATTTCGTTTCTATTTTACGATGCAGGAGGATGCACAAAAAGGGGACAGGCCGCTCTGTCCGCTGAACGCGGCTGGCTGTGGGTGGGGGGTGTGTGGGATGGGGACAGAGTGGTCAGTCCCCTTTTAGTGCCCATTTTTTTACCGGCGGAGCTGAAGCTCCGCGCGGACTGAAGTCCGCCGTCCGGTTACAAGTGATAGCATTCTTCTTATGAAACTTCGCGCTGCTTTGATCCTGCTCGCTGTACCGCTGGTCGCTTTCGCTCAGAAAAAACAGGCTGCAAAAAAGACCGAACCGGCTCCGGCGGCCGCGCCGCAGAAGGTGGATGAGGAGTACACCAAACTCATTCATCAATACCTTCAGGATTCGCGCATCACCACCGAACTGGTGGATCATATGCCGGCGTCGGATACGGTTCCTTCGCCGCTCAAATTCTTCGGGCGGATTCCAGGCACTCCCGGCGAGCTGACTTACGCGCACGATATCGAACGGTATTACGAAGCGCTGGCGCAGGCATCGCCGCGCGCGAAGTTCTGGAAAATCGGGCAATCCGAGGAAGGCCGCGACATCTTCGTGATCGCGATCGCCGATGAGCAGACCATCAAGGATCTGGACAAGTACAAACAGACGCTCGCTTCGCTGGGCGATCCGCGCAAAACAACGGAAGCCCAGGCCCAGCAGTTGATCCACACCGGCAAACCGATCTACTGGATCAACAGCGGCATCCATTCGCCGGAGACAGGCGGGCCGGAGATGCTGATCGAGCTGACCTACCGGCTGATGATCGAGGAGACTCCCTTCATTCAGTCGATTCGCAACAACGTGATCACGATGATCACGCCGGTGATCGAAGTGGACGGACGCGAAGCAGAGGTCGACACGTATTATTACGGCAAGAAAACCGGTAAGCAGCGTCCTCCGCTGATGTACTGGGGCAAATACGTGCAGCACGACAATAATCGCGACGGGATGGGCCAGCTTTTGAAGCTCACGCAGGCCATGACCAGCGGCGTGCTCGAATGGCATCCGACCATCCTGCACGATCTGCACGAAGCGCAGTCCTATTTATATGTTTCGACGGGAACGGGGCCGTACAACGTTTCGCTCGACCCGATCGCGATCGATGAATGGTGGCTGCTGGCGGAAACCGAGTTGATGGAGATGACCAAGCGCGGGGTTCCCGGCGTGTTCACTTACGGATATTACGACGGATGGGTGCCGAACTACCTGTTCTGGATCGCGCTGACGCACAATTCGTTCGGGCGATTTTACGAAGTGCAGAGCTACGGGCCGGATATCAACGAGAATCTGCGGCTTCAGCCGACGGCGACCAGCCGCGAATGGTACCGGCCGAATCCGCCGCTTCCCTCGATCAAATGGGGACCGCGGAACAACACCAACATCCAGGAATCCGCGATGCTGTTCGCGCTGCACAAGGTGGCGCAGGATCGCGAATTGTATTTGCAGAATTACTGGCTGAAGAACAAGCGGTCGGTGGACAAAGGCAGGGAGGGTCCGACGTTCGCGTGGGTGATTCCTGCGAATCAGCGCTCGAAAGAAAATGCGGCGGACATGGTGAATGAGCTGCGGCGGCAGGGTCTGGACGTGGACCGGGCGGATGCGGCGTTTCGCGCGGGAGCGGTGGACATCGCGGCGGGGGACTATATTGTTCGCGCGGATCAGCCGTACCGGACGCTCGCCGACATGTATTTCAGCGTCCAGAATTATCCGGTTTCCAATCCGCGGCCGTATGACGACACCGGATGGACTATGCAGTACATGCGCAACGTGACGCTGCACACGGTGACGGACAAGGCCGTGCTCGATCATCCGATGACGCTGCTCACAACGGATGCGAAGGCGCAGGGAGGGATTGACGGGTCGGGCGAGACGCTGATCGTCGAAAACAATACGGACAATGCGCTGATGCAATTCCGGTATCGGAATGCGGGGGTGAAGATGCTCGCGGCGGAGGACGATTTTAACGCGGGCGGCCATCAGTTTCATGCGGGCGCGTTCATAATTCCGGACGGGAACAACGCGCAGTTGAAGGCGTCGCTGGAAGAGCTGGGGATCTCGGCGGTGGCGGTCGGATCGGCGCCATCGGTGAAGTCGCATGAGATGGAATTGCCGCGGATCGGGTACGTGCATTCGTGGCAGCGGACGCAGGATGAGGGATGGGTGCGGGCGGCGCTCGACCATTACGGCGTGCCGTACAAATATTTCGCGGACACGCGGCTGCGCGACGGGAATCTGCGGTCGCAATACGACGTGATCGTTTATCCGCACGTGGGCGGGACGTCGCAATCGTACATCACGGGAATTCCGAAGGTGGGGCCGGAGCCGATTCCATACAAGAAAACGGATTTGACGCCGAACCTGGGTGCGGTCGATTCGGCGGACGATATTCGCGGCGGGATGGGGCTGGACGGATTGGCGGAGCTGGCGAAGTTCGTCGAGGAGGGCGGGACGCTGATCACAGAGGGATCGACATCGGCGTTCGCGGTCGAGTATGGATTGACCAACGGCGTGACGGTGGAGCATCCGGCGCAATTTTTCGCGCGCGGATCGATCGTACGCGGCGTGTTTGCGGATCACAAGAGCCCGATCGCGTATGGCTACGAACAGAAAGACATTCCGGTGTATTTCAACCAGGACCCGGTGTTCGCGGCAGGGGCGGGCGGAGGCGGATTCGGAGGGTTCGGCGGCGGTGGTGGCGGCCGCGGCGGCGCGGATGCGGCGGCGCCGAACATCACGCCGAATGCGCAGCCGATTCATATTTCGCCCTACGGGGATACGGGCGCGCAGGCCGAGGAGGGTCGCGGGGGGCGCGGGGGATTCGGTGGGTTCGGCGGGCGCGGGGGTGGCGCGCAGCTTCCGCCGCCGCGAATCGTGATGACATTCCCGACCAATCCGGCGGACATGCTGCTGAGCGGAACGCTCGCCGGCGGACAGGCGGTTGCGGGGCATCCGCTGGTGATCGACGCGCCGTACGGAAAAGGGCACGTGGTGCTGTTCGCGCTGCGGCCGTTCTGGCGCTGGCAGACGCAGGGCACGTATTTCCTGGGATTCAACACGATTCTGAACTGGAATCACCTGGACGCCGGGCAAGCGGAAGCGCGGCCGCGGCGCGAGGGCGCGACGCAAAGACGGTGACGCGAGAACTCGCGGAGTTCATCGCGCGGGCGCGATTTGAGGAGGTTCCGGTCGAGCATACGCGGCGCGCGGTGCTCGACTGGCTGGGCTCGGCGCTGGCGGGGTCGCTCGAAAAGCCGGCGCGGATGGTCCAGCGGCTGAGTTTGGGCGCAGCGGAAGAAGCGACCGTGTTCAGCTCGCATCGCGCGCCGGCGGCGGAAGCGGCGCTCAAAAACGGAGTCGCGTCGCACATTCTGGAATTCGACGATGTACACAAAGGATCGACGCTGCACGCGGCCGCGCCGATCATTCCGGCTGCGCTGGCGGTGGCGGAACGGGAACATGCGAGCGGCCGCGCGTTTTTGCTGGCCGTAGCGGTCGGGTACGAGACCGCGTTTCGCATCGGCGAAGCAGTGAATCCGAGCCATTATCATTTCTGGCATCCGACCGGGACGGTGGCGACGTTCGGCGCGGCGGCGGCGGCGGGATCGATTTTGCGGCTGGACGCGGATCAGATGGTGAACGCGCTCGGATCGGCGGGAACGCAGGCGGCGGGGTTGTGGGAGTTCAATGCGGACGGCTCGATGAGCAAACATCTGCATCCGGGGAAGGCCGCGTTCAACGGAATTCTGTCAGCGGATCTGGCACGGGAAGGTTTTACGGGCGCGTCGCGGATTCTCGAGGGTGAGCGCGGGTTTATCGCGGCGATGAGCGATGGGCGGAGTTTCGAGGGAAAGGAAATGAGCGGCTGGAAGATCGGGGAGAATTGCTACAAATTGCACGCTTGCTGCGGGCACACGCACACGGCGATCGACACGGCGCTCGAGTTGCGGAAGCAGATCGGCGGGCGGGGGATTCGCGCCGTGGAGATCGAGTTGTACGGGCCGGGATTCGAGATCGTGAAGCAAATGAATCCGGAGACGCCGTACCAGGCGAAGTTCAGCGTGGCGTATTGCGTGGCGGCGGCGATTGAGGACGGGTGCGCGGGGCTGGAGCATTTCCGGCAAGACAGGTCGCCGCTGCTGCGGAAAACGACGGTTCGCGTGGCGGATGATTTGACGGCGAAATATCCGGCGGCGTGGCCGGCGCGGGTGAAGATTACGCTCGAGGATGGAGCGGCGCTCAGCGGAGGGGGCGATTTTCCGCGCGGGAATCCGGAGAATCCGGTTTCAACCGATGAACTCGAACGAAAATTCCGATCGCTGGTGGAGCCGCGATTCGGGGCGGAGAGAACCGGCCGCGCGATCGAGGCGATTGACGGGATGGAAGAGCTCGAGGACATGGCGAC
>JASHWA010000289.1 GCA_030044325.1 Bryobacteraceae bacterium | reverse complement strand
AGGCCTGCCGCGCGATCGATCACGTGCCATTCGCGCTGATCCCAGCGGCAGATTCCCGTCGCGCCGGAAATGATGACCTCGCCGCTCGAGTCGATTTCCAGAGCCGGATCGCCCAGGAACGGCGTGCTGTCGATCGGAGGCGCGGGCCGCGGCTCGAATTGAGACGCGCCGGAGCGCCGTACCCACACCGCCCGCCTCGCCAGCAGCCACAAGTTTCCGTCGTGATCCGTGCGGATCGAATACCACCCGGTGTGAGGCAACTCTGGAGCCACCGGCATCAATTTGTCGCCGGCAAGCGCGCACAGCCGGTCTCCGCATCCCGCCCAGATCGTGCCGTCGGGATCGCGATAAACGCTATGAATTCGCGTCGCCTCGCCCGGCGCGAGCACCAGTCCGTCCTGCCGGACCAAACCCTCCGCGGTCGCGACGTACAATCGTCCTCCGCCGTCCTCGACCATCCCCTCGCGGTGCGACGTGGTGCCGATCGTGCCTTCGAATCGGACCGGATCGAAGCTATGCCCGTCGAATCGCGCGATTCCGCCGGCGCTCGCCGCAAACAGCTTGCCTTCCGCATCTTCGTACAGGCTGTCGATTTTGGCTGTCGGCAACCCTTCCGCCGTGCCGAAGCGTTCGAAACGCGTGCCGTCGTAGCGGAACAGTCCGTTCTGCGTCCCCACCCACAGGAATCCGCTGTGATCCTGAAGCATCGAGATCGGAACCAGATTGCTGAGACCTTCGGCTCCTCCGTAAAGCTGGAAATTGTAACGTTGCGCGTCGCAAAATCCGCCCGAGGCGAGCAAAACAGCAAGGACGCTGGTACCTCGGGCGATTGAGTACCTGAGTGACACGACGGCTCCCTCTTCTATCGAAGGTTCGTACCCAGGCTTTAGAGAGTTGCTCAAAATTGAAACTCGCCGCCCGAGAGTACGGTCATCCGCCGGCGTGAACCGGCGGCGACGGACCGCTGACCGCTAACCGCGGACCGCGCTGCGCGTCACGGTTATACTCATGAAAGGCTCACCATGAACCAACTCGCTTCCGTTTTCTTCGCGCCCGCGGCGATCCTGGTGCTGGCAAGCTGCGCACGCGCGCAGTACACCAGTCCTCCCGCGAGCACTTCAGTCGCGATCGGCGGAAAGAAAATCTCGATTCAATATCACGCGCCGTCGATGCACGCGCGCAAGATTTTCGGCGGCCTGGAGCCGTATCACAAGGTCTGGCGCGCCGGCGCCAATGAAGCCACCGCGCTGCACACCGGCGCCGATCTCACCATCGGCAATTTGAACGTTCCAAAAGGCGATTACACCCTGTTCATCTGGCTCGATCCGGCGCAATGGCAGCTCATCGTCAACAAGCAGACCGGACAATGGGGACTCGAATACCACCAGGATCGCGATCTGGGGCGCGTCCCGATGCAGATGAGCAAACCGCCCTCGCCGATCGATACGTTTAAAATCACGCTTTCCGAAGCGGGCGGAAATCGCGGATTGCTCAGAATGGAGTGGGAGAACACCATCGCGTCCATCCCGTTCACGGTCAAATGACGGCGCCCCGCTTCGATCTCGCCGCGGCGGCACGGCAGGAGATGATCGACCACGGTTTCGATCCCGATTTTCCTAAGGGTGCGGATCAGCAGATCGCGCAAATCCGCACGCGCCGCCCGGACCCGAATGTGCGCGACCTGCGCGGCCTGCTCTGGTCGTCCATCGATAACGACACCTCCCGCGATCTCGATCAGATCGAAGCGGCGGAGCGGTCGGGCGACGGAATCCTCGTGCGCGTGGCGATTGCCGACGTCGATTTCGCCGTCGATCTGCGCACTCCCATCGATCGCCACGCGGCCGGTCAGACCACCTCGGTGTACACCGGCGTCCGGACCTTTTCGATGCTTCCCGAAGAGCTGTCCACCGATCTGACTTCACTGAATGAAGCGGAGGACCGGATGGCCGTGGTGATCGAGTATACGGTTGCCGTGGATGGTTCGATCGATGCGCCGTCGATCTATCGCGCGCTGGTTCGCAATCGCGCGCAACTGGCCTACAACGCCACAGGAGCGTGGCTCGAATCGGGGGCGGAAGCTCCGCCCAAAATCGCCGCGTCGCCCGAATTGCAGGCCCAGTTGAAGTTGCAGGATGAAGCGGCCGAACGGCTGTGCATGGCGCGGCACAAAATCGGCGCGCTCGATTTCGATCGGGTGGAAGCCGAGCCGGTCTTTTCCGACGGCCAGGTCGAGGATCTCGCCATTCGCAAGCGCAATCGCGCCACGCGCCTGATCGAGGATTTCATGATCGCGGCGAATCACGTGATGGCGCAGACGCTCTCCTGCGCGGGTGTGTCTTCGATCCGGCGCGTGGTTCAAACCCCGGAACGCTGGCCGAGAATGGTCGCGCTCGCAGCCGAGCGCGGCTACCAACTTCCGGCGCAGCCCGATTCCGGCGCGCTGAACGCGGTCTTGAGAAGCGTGCAGCAGAAAGACCCCGATCATTATCCGGACATTTCGCTCACCATCATCAAGTTGATGGGGCCCGGCGAGTACGTGGTCGCGCGCAAAGGCGCGGACGCGCCCGGCCATTTCGCCCTCGCCGTGCACGATTATACGCACTCGACCGCGCCGAACCGGCGCTTTGCGGACATGGTCACGCAGCGGCTGATTAAAGCCGTGCTCGCGGAAAACGGCGTTCCTTATAATGACGGCGAGCTCGATGCGATCGCGCGCAATTGCACCCAAAAAGAAGACGCAGCGCGAAAAGTCGAGCGCAAAATGGGAAAGCGCATCGCGGCCCTGGCCCTGCGCTCGCGCCTCGGGCAGATTTTCCGCGGCGTGGTCACCGGCAATACGCCCAAAGGAGTGTTCGTGCGCATCGACGCGCCGCCGGCCGAAGGCATGCTGGTTCGCGGCGAACACGGCGCCGACGTCGGTGACGTGCTGCGCGTGAAACTGGTGGGCGCCGATCCGCAGCGCGGCTACATCGATTTCGCCCGCGTGTAGAGAGGGACATGGCGAAAAAGAAGAGCGCGCGCCCCGTCGAGAAGCCGCCCTCCCCGCCGTTCGCGTGGCGCAAATTGCTGTGGCCGGCGATGGCGCTGCTGGTGATCCTGTTTTACGGGACGCCCCTTTTCGACGATCAGGCCAGCATCCAGTGGGACATGGCCGATGTCCACTACTCCGCGCAAAAGTATTTCGAGCAATCCCTGCGCTCCGCTGGTCCGCCGCTCTGGACGCCGTTTGAATTTTCCGGAATGCCCTTTCTCGCCGATCCGCAGACCGCGGCCTGGTATCCGCTGCACTGGCCGTTCTTCCTGATCGGAATCACGCCGCGCGCGATGGAGTGGGAGCTGGCGCTGCACGCATTTCTCGCCCTCGCCGGCATGTTTCTGTTCGCGCGCAAGTTCATTCCCGGCGATGGAGCGGCGTTGTTGGCGGGCGTCTCTTACGCCTTCGGCGGATTTTTCGCCGGCCACAGCTCGCATCTGGGAATTTTTGAAACGGCGGCGATTTTCCCCTGGCTTCTGTGGGCCGCCGCGTCCGCTGTCGAAACCGGAACCCTGCGCGACATTCTTCTCACCGGAACGATCGCCGGCCTGATGATTCTCGCCGGACATTTTCAAACCGCGCTGTACGCATTTTTTGCGCTGGCGATCCTGCTCGCGTTTCTGCGCGGGCCGCTCGCCCGCCGCGCGATCGTGCTCGCGTCGTCTGCCGCCGTTGGACTGCTCGCGAGCGCGATCCAGCTTCTTCCCAGCCTCGAATTGACCGCGCAATCCGGACGCGCGGGGATGAGCTATCATGCCGCGACCAACGCCGCGCTGAATCCCGGCGCGCTGGCGACGCTGGTCATTCCCAATTTCTACGGCGCGCTCGCGGGCAACTATCACGGCCCGGCCGATATCACCCAGTTCTATTTTTACGGAGGTCTGCTGCTGGTCCCGCTCGCGATCGCCGCGGCTTTTCGCAGCAGGGCGATGCTCGTTCCGGCCGCGCTGATTTTTATTCCGCTGTGGTACGCGCTTGGTCCGAAAACGGGACTGTATGACGTCCTGACGCTGTTGCCGGGATTCGGAAGCGTTCGCGCGCCGGTGCACATCTGGTTCGTCGTCGCCTTGGGACTCGCGCTCGCGGCGGGAGCGGGCGCGGCTTTCCTCGGCGAACGTTTTCGAAAAACCTGGATCCTTCCCGCGCTGCTGGTTTTTTCGCTGGGCGATCTGTGGTATCACAACATGTCGGCGAATCCGCTCGCCTACGCGCGCTCGAGCTGGGATGAGCTGTACGGAAACGCGTTTGAAAGTTATCAATCGCACCTCGCCACCATCCGGCAGCGCCCGTTTTACCGCATCTGGGCGCCGTATCCCAGCAACGCGTTCGGACCGCTCGACAGCGCGCTCGAATCGCGCACCGAAGTTGCCTATGGCTACAATCCGTTGGAGCTGGCGCGCTACGGCGAATATCTCGGCGACGCCGAACAAAATCCCAAGCTGCTCGACGGGTTGGCAGTCACGAATAAAATCGACGTCGCCAAGGGTGCGATCGTGGACAATCCCCGGGCGCTCGCACGCGTTTCGGTTCCCCCGGCGGTCGTTTTCGCGCCCGACGCCGATTCCGCGCGCAAACTGCTCCCCACGCTCGATCCGGCGCGTTCTGCCGTAGCCGAAGCCGCTCCTCGCCATCTTTCGCCCGCCGGCGCGCAAGTTGAAATCGCGAATTATCAGGACGATTTCTATCGCATCCGCTATTCCGCGCCGGCCGATTGCCTGCTGCGCATCGCCGTGCCGTATTTTCCGGGATGGCGCGCCGCGATCGACGGCCGGCCAACCGAGGTCGTCCCCGTCGACTACGCGCTGAGCGGGGTATTCGCGCCGGCGGGCGCGCATGAGTTGACGTTTCGCTATCGTTCGCGCTGGCTCAGGACCGGCGCGGTGTTGAGCGCGGCAACGATGGTCGCCTGTTTGGGAGTGATTCTGCTTTCAGATTTGCGCCGCCTGCGCCGATAAGCCGGATGTGGTGCTGCTCTCGGAATCCGAACGCGATCTGACGCCTCACGCGGAACAACTGAAGCGGAAGGCGCTGCATTCGTTAAACGATCTGCCGCCGTTTTCGGCCATCCTGAACCGGCTGCTCGCCTCGCTTGCCGGCGAAAACGTTTCATTCCACAAGGTCGGAGACCTGATTGAAAAGGACACGGTGATCGCCGGCAACCTGTTGCACCTGGTGAACTCGGCGCTCTACGGGCGGCGCGAGACGGTCAATTCCGTGCGCCACGCGCTCTCGCTGTTGGGCGTGGAAAAGGTGCGCAACGCAGTCCTGAGCATGTCGCTGATGCGCATGTGGAGAAGCGTGGCGATGCCGCCGCAATGGTCGATGGCGCGCTTCAACATGCACTCGGCCGCCGTGGCGATTCTTTCGGATTTGCTGGCGCAGCGGCTGCCGGTGGTTTATCCCGAGGGCGCATTCATCGCCGGATTGCTGCACGACGTGGGACGGTTGATGATCGCGCGCGCGCTCCCGCTGGAGATGGAGCAGATCGAAACGCTGCACTACTCGTGCGGGCAGCCGCGCGTCGAATGCGAAATGGAGGTGCTCGGATTTACGCACGCGGAACTCTCGGCCGAGGCGCTTCGAAAATGGCGGCTCCCGGAGCCGGTGGTGGTCGCCGTGCTCCGCCACCATTCGCCGGAGTGCGACGACGCCGGCGCCGGGGAGATCCCGCTGACTCGTGTCCTGGCCGCGGCCAACCATCGCGTCAACGCGAGCGGCACGTCGGTGGGCGCGCAACCCGATTCCGACTGCACGGATTCGACGCTGATCGGATCGCTCGGCATGGAAGACGGCCTTGCGGGCGTGCTTGCCGAATTCGACGCCGAGTACGCGGTTATGTCGGCGTTCTTCCGCTAAGGAAGCTCGGGACTTGGATGCGTAAGTGATTGATTCTATTGGTAGCTATGGGTTCGTTTCGTAATTTTCCTGTCATTCTGTAAACCCGACCAATGCGCTCCTTTACTGTCGCGATTTGGCGAGGTGGGTTCGTTTCGTAATTTCCTGGACGCGCTGCCTGACCGTTTCGGCAATTTCTTAAACCCCCGGTCGCGCCTCAGGCTCTCACGGACTTCATGAGGCGCGGCAGTGATGCGGCAAGCGGTTGATTCATTTGGCCCCTGGGTTCGTTTCGTAATTTCTTGGGCGCGCGGTCTGTCCCGAAGCTGTGAACGCGTTTCTCATCAGGATGATGTTCCTCCGGCTCAAACTGCGCTGATCGCGGGCGATCACGCAGGTGTTTGATTCGCGGGGACGCGAGCAATCTTTTGTTTTGCGTGACGGGGATGTGCATCTAACGTTAAGATCGACTCCCGGCCCGCA
>JASHWA010000288.1 GCA_030044325.1 Bryobacteraceae bacterium | reverse complement strand
GGTTTGTAGCGCGCGTCCCATTCGGTCATAAACTTCGAGCCGCGCTCTTCCACCCAGCCGTCGAAATCGGGCGCAGCGATTTTGTTGGGAAAATTGAAAACGGGATTGAGCGGATCAAGAATCGTGACCCTGGCGTCTTCTTCTGAGACTTCTTCGGCGCGCGCGCCCATTCTGAAAGGGAACGGGCCAAAGGGGATCCCGTCGAACTCGGGCGTCTGATATTGGACGATCAGATTGCCGCCGTTCTTCACATATTCGAGAAGGCGGGCGTTATGCGCGGCGTAGTCGGGGCGAACCGACGAGGCGCGAATTCCAACCACGATGGCGTCGAAGGGCGCGAGATTCGCGCCTGCGACATCCTGCGTTCCGAGTAGCTGTGTTTTGACTCCAATTTGCGCGAGCGATTCGGGGACCTGGTCGCCGGTGCCCATGATGTAGCCGATTTTGAGATTGGGCGCGACGCGCACGTCGACGCCGGTGAGCGCGAAGGCGGCTGGGCGATAGAGCTCGCGGGGCTCCAGATCGGGATGGGCGATGATTTCGTAGCCTTCGCGATAGGATCTGCCGGCGTATTCGGCGATGGCGTTGATCGGGTAGGCGCGCGCGGCAACGATGGGCGCGCTCAGGCGGAAATCGGCGGACTGGAGTTCGCCCGCGTGCGTGAGGTGAAGCTGCGCTTCCGCGGGCGCCGCGGTCCAGCCGGTGGGCAACTCGACGCGCACCCTCACGTCGGCGGCGCCCTCGACGTTGCTGAGGATCGCGACGCGGGCGACGGTACTGGCAGCGCGGTGCGATACAGGAATCACGGCCGTCAGCGGTGTAAGGGAGACGCTGATGGGAGGAGCGATGCTTACCAGGCGACCGTCGGAGCTTCGCGCCGGCTGCGCGAGGTTGAAGCGCACGCCGGCGACGCGATAGGTGGCCGTCGAAAGAATTTCGGCTGGCGCAAAGGCGAGATTCGAGAATTGCGGCGAATCGGTCTGATACAGACTGTCGCGATACGGATCTTTTCTTGAAAAATACGGGCGCGTGTATTCGACGTCGTCGCCGATGGAGACGTCGAACTGCTGCTCGAAACGCTGGTTGTAGCCGAGCGCGTCGCATTTTCCCGGCTTCGAAGAAAACTGGATCTGGCCGCGCACGCTCAACCCCAGCTCGACGTTTTCGATGCGCGCGAGCGAACGGTTGGTGATCGCGGAGGTGATCGCAAGTTTCTCACCTGGAACCACGGGGCCGGCGTGTACGGCGACGGGTTTCAGCGAGATCGCGGCCAGCAGATTTCCGGCGCGCATGAATTCGTCCTCTTTATTGCGCAGGCGGAACAGCAAATCGTATTTGAGGTCGGGATCGAGCGGGGAATCGCTGACATTGCGGATGAGTGCGCGAAGATTGCGCAAGGCGGGAGCGATGTGCGGTTCGAGCACACGCGAAGGATCGCGCGCGTCGAACTCCTCGATGGCGCGGGTGACGTCTCTTTCGATTTCGGCGAGGGGCGCATCGATCTGGAGCGCGGGCGCAAGCGCGGCCAGGCCCCGCAGCGAGGTATCGATGCCGTCAAACAGTCCCGTTTCCTGAGCAGCGGGCTTGGCGCCAGGGGTTTCGACGGGCAGGAGCGCGGAGACGACCTGCCCTGGGGAGACGTTTCGATGCGTGCCCTGCGAGCGCTCGAAGAGCAAACCCGCCGCGGCGATCTGCGCGTAGGACATGCCGATCTGCGGGTCGAACGCGCCGGTGTCGATGCGAATCGCGCCCGGGTCGTTGGGCCGCGCGGTGCGATAGAGCTTTTTCGCTTTCCAGGGACGGAGGCCTTCCCGAAATTGCTCCGGGAAAAGATCCGGGTCCGCCGCCGCGCGAAAAACTTGCGCGCTGAGGATTCCGGCGGCCTGATGATTACCGTGACCGTCGCGCGCGTCGCCGGCGAAACGCGAAACGATCACGTCGGGACGGTATAAGCGCACCACGCGCACGCAATCGCGCAGGACATTTTCCTTGCCCCAGTGAGCGAAGGTTTCATCGACGCGTTTGGAAAACCCGAAATCGGCCGCGCGCGTGAAGAATTGGTCAACGCCGTAATATCGATCGGCCGCGAGAAGTTCTTCGGTGCGCAGGATTCCCAAGGCGTCAAACAGTTCGTCGCCGATGAGATTGGCGCCGCCTTCGCCGCGGGTAAGCGTGAGCAAGCCGGTGCGGACTCCCTGGGCGCGTGCGAGCCAGGTGAGCAGGGCGCCGTCTTCATCGTCGGGGTGGGCGGTGATGTGGAGAACGGTCGCGGTGGTACGCAGGCGCAGGAGGGATTCGTAGGCCGCGGCGGCGTTGGAGTTAAAGTCGGGCGGGTGAATTTGAGCGTTGAGGGCGGCGAGCGGGATCAGAACAAGAATCGGCCGCATGCTTCTTTGGAGGATAACACCTTCAATTCGTGAAGGACGGTTTCAAGGCCGCGAATGAACGCGAATCCTTCAACTGAAATCGTGGGAGGGGACAGCGGCTACGTCGAGCGCGAGCGGTTCTACGTTGTGCACCTTCAGAGAAATCGCGCCCTGCTGATTTTGCAGAATTCCTTCGACGATCAGGTACGGCGCGCGGACCAGGGTTTCGCGATACTGGTCGAATTTTTCGGGCTCGACGATGGCGTTGGCGATTCCGGTTTCGTCTTCGAGGCTCAGGAACAAAAACCCGTTCGCGGTTCCGGGGCGCTGGCGGCAGATGACGCATCCGGCGACGCGCACCAGGCGTCCGTTCGGGACGCGCTTCAAATCGGCTGCGGATAAAATGCCGCCGGCGCGCATTCGGTCGCGATAGAGGCGCATGGGGTGTGAGCCGATGGTGAGGCCGGTGCCGTAGAAATCGGCGCGGATGCGCTCGGGCGCGGTCATCATGGCGAGAGGAGATTTCTCCTGCGCTGCCTCGATCGCGTCCAATAAAGGACCAGCCGGACGAACGGCGCGTTCGGACTGCCACAGCGCGTCGCGGCGATGACCGGCGAGGCTGTTGAGCGCGCCGATTTCGGCGAGCATGCGCAACTCGTCCTTGCGCAGTTCGGGAACGCGCAACGCAAGGTCGTCGATGGAAGTGAACGGGCGCCGCGCGACGATCGCATCGGCCGGCTCGCGCCGCAATCCGCGGACGTAGTTGAATCCCAGGCGCACTGACCACTGGCCACTGACCACTGGCCACTCCTCCAAAGCGGAGTTCCACTGCGACTGCATCACGTCCACCGGGCGGAAATGCAATCCGTGGCGCTGCGCGTCCTTGACCAGCGTCGCGGGGTGGTAAAATCCCATGGGCTGCTGATTCAGAATCGCGGCGGTGAACGCGGCAAGGTAATGGCACTTGAGATACGCGCTCGCGTAGGCGATCAAGGCGAAACTCGCGGCATGCGATTCGGGAAATCCGTACAGCGCGAATGAGGTGATCGACTGCACGATGCGATCCTGCGTGTCGCCGACGATTCCATTCGCTGTCATCCCCGAGCGCAGGCGGCCTTCGATTTCGCGCATGCGCGCTTCGGAGCGCTTGAATCCCATGGCGCGGCGCAGCTCCTCGGCCTCGCCGCCGGTGAAGTTCGCGGCGATCATGGCGATGCGCAGGAGCTGTTCCTGAAACAGCGGCACGCCGAGGGTCCGGCGCAGCACAACTTCAAGCGACGGATGCAGGCATGCGGCTTCCTCGAATCCCTGGCGGCGGTTTAAATAAGGATGCATCATTTTGCCGACGATAGGGCCGGGGCGGATGATGGCCACCTGCACCACGATGTCGTAGAATTTTTTCGGCTTGAGGCGCGGCAGGCAGGACATCTGCGCGCGGCTTTCCACCTGGAACATGCCGATGGTGTCGGCGCGCTGGAGCGCGTCGTAGACCGCGGGATCGTCCTGCGGCAGATGCGCCAGATCGACTTCTTCGCGGTAATGCTCGCGAATCAACTGGAGCGATTCTTCGAGCACGGCCATCATCCCCAGGCCGAGCAGGTCCACTTTTACGAGACCCAGATCGGCGCAATCGTCCTTGTCCCATTGAATGACCACGCGGCCGGGCATCGTCGCGGGTTCGAGCGGCACGACGGAATCGAGCTGTCCCTGGCAGACGACCATTCCTCCGGAGTGCTGGCCGAGATGGCGTGGCAGATTCTGCACTGCGACGTATAAATCCAAAAATCGTTTAATGCGCGGATTGTTTAAATCAAAACCGGCATGAGTGAACTGCTTCACCGCGGTATCGCGCGGATCTTTCCATCCCCAGGTCGCGACCAGCGAAGAGAGGCGCGAAAGCGAGGCTTCCTCGAAACCCAGCGCTTTCCCGATATCGCGCGCCGCGGATCGGCCGCGATAGGTGATGACATTGGCGGTCATCGCGGCGCCGCGCCGGCCGTAGCGCTGGTAGACATATTGAATGACACGCTCGCGCTGATCGCCGCTGGGAAGGTCGAGATCGATATCGGGCCATTCGCCGCGCTCTTCCGATAAAAATCGCTCGAACAGAAGATCCATCGCCACGGGATCGACGGCGGTGATGCCGAGCGAATAACACACCGCGCTGTTGGCAGCCGATCCGCGGCCCTGAACCAGAATTCCTTCGCGCCGGCAGAACTCGACCAGGTCCCAGACGATCAGAAAATATCCGCCGAGGTTCAACTTTTCGATGAGCGCGAGCTCGCGCTCGATCTGCGCGCGGGCTTTATCGTGATATGGGCGATAGCGGCGGCGCGCGCCTTCGTCAGTCCGCTTGCGCAGGAAGGAATGGATGGTTTCGCCGGGCGGGACGGGATATTTGGGAAATTCGTAGCCCAGATCGGCGAGGGTGAAATCGAGGCGATGAGAGAGCTCGGCGGTTTCGGCGATTGCTTCGGGGAGATCGGCGAAAATCAGACCCATTTTTCGCGGAGTTTTTATGTAACGCTCGGAATTTCGCGCCAGAAGTTTTCCGGCTTCCATAACGGTGGTTTTGTTACGAACCGCGGTGAGAGCGTCAAAGAGTTCGCGTTCTTGGGGAGTCGCGTGGCGCACGCCGTTGGTGGCGATCAGCGGAAGCTTCATGGAACGGGCGACCTCGACGACGGCTTGGTTGCGCGATTCTTCGTCGCGATGGAAATGGCGCTGAAGCTCGGCGTAGACATTGCGCGTACCGAAAAGGCTCAAGAGTTTTTCAAAGCGCGAGCGTACGGGCGGGCCTTCGCCGGTGAGGCAGACGAGGCCAGCGGAAAACTGGCGCAACTCTTCGAGGGACGCGGCGGCTTCGCCCTTGGGCGCGCGTAGCTTCATCGATGTGATCAGGCGGCAGAGGTTCTGATAGCCGGTACGATTTTCGGCGAGCAGTGGGTAGGAATCGCCGTCGGCTCCGGTGATTTCCGCGCCTAAATGCGCTTTCATCCCGAGCTTTTTCGCGGCCATATAAAATCGCGGCGCGCCGCACAGGTTGTCGCGATCCATCAATGCCACGGCAGCGTGGCCGAGATCTGCCGCGCGCTGGACCAGATCCTCGGGCAGCGAAGCAGCTCCGAGGAAGCTGAAGGCGGAGCGGGTGTGGAAGTCAACAAAATTCATCGCGAAAACCCATGAGTGGTGTATGGTGAGTAGTTCGTCGACGAACCACCAACCACACACCACTAACTTTCAGTCATAAATTCCTTCCGCGAACCACTCCGCGCGCGCGTGGTAAATCCGATACAGCGCGCCGTCGGCGACGGCGATATCCCATTCGTCGCGATGCCAGGCGTCTTCTCGCCACCAATCGCCGCTCGAGCGCCAGGGGCCGGCGGTTTTCGTGATTTTTCCCCGGAACATTCGCGTCAAAATCTGTTTCGGAATGCCGTTTTCGGTTTCGACGCGCGCTTCCATCGGGGGGCGGAAATAGCGGAATGACAGGCGCATGTCCGAAATCGACCATCCCGGACGATGCGTGTCGCGCAGCTCCGGCGTTTTCACGTTTTCCTTTCCCACCAGCGCGCGAATTTTTCCGAGCGTGAGCTCCAGCTTTTCCGGCTCGGGCGCGGAGGGTTCGAACAAATCGTGCTGGACGCGGCGCGATTCCGCGGGGACGATCTGCAGACGGATTTTTTCAACGGGGGCGTCCGGTTTGTTGGCTTCGAGATCGTGCTGGAGGAGCTTGAGCAAGAATTTCGAATCGCGCGTGGGGAACGGGAGCTGGAGTGTGCGCTCGATGCGATTCAGCGTCAATTTCAGCTCTCCGGCAGAAATCGAGCGCCGGTCCAGGCGCGCGCAGAGATCGTTCAATAACCTGCCGATGATGAGCAAGAGCGGTTCAAGCAGCTCGAGCGGGTGGTCGAATTCGATGAATTCTTCAAAAATGATTTCGATGCGTTCGGGCTTGAGCGGACGATCCAGGGCACCGCGCGCGAGACGATAGATGCGCAGGCCGCGATCGCCCAATCGTTCAACGAGGCCGTTTTCGGGCAGCCGCGCGAGGTCGGCGAGCGTGCGGATGCCCCACATTTCGAGTGTTTCGAAGATTTCGGGATCGGGCGGGAGCGCGTCGATCGGTAAAGCGCCGAGGACGCGGGGTTCATCGCCGGGCTGGATCCGCGTGACGCCATTGAAGTGACACGCCGCGAGCACGGCGGCTTCGATGGTTGAGGCGATGGCTGCGCGTTTCAGTTGTGCAATGGCGGGGATTTGTCGCGCGGTGACGGAAAAGACGGCCGTGCGCGGGTCGAGGATTTCGATGAACGGAGAAAACGACCGCGCCAGCGCGGGGGCGTCATCGGAATGGATACAGGCATACATTCATGCCTCGTGGCGCCGGGATGCACGACCGTGCGTCGGCACGAGTGCCGGCGCGGCACGCAAGAGTGCGTGCGGCACGCTATACGGCGATACAATGAATCGCACAAACTTCCTTTCCCAACGGCTTGCGCGGGGCGAGCTCGTATTCTGCCGAGCTCAGCAGGTTACCCAAGAAAATCGCGCGCTTGCGGCGCATT
>JASHWA010000287.1 GCA_030044325.1 Bryobacteraceae bacterium | reverse complement strand
GCGAGATCCCCGTGTCCTGAGGACCCTCCTCACGCGAGCCCGTGCCGATCCAGATCCCCACCGAGACGCTGCGCACGTGCGGCATGCGTTCGGTCACCACCCGGATACCGTTAGGGAGCGTCGCGCGATGAATTTCCTCGAAGCGGAGCGGTTTGCGGGCCATGGTCGTCAGTTTTATTCTACCCTGCCGGCTCCGGGCGGTCCTAATGGTAGGATGGGAAGAAGGTGCCAGAATTTGTCCAAAGCATTGTAGGAATGGAACTTGGCGAGATCCAGGCAGCCCTGGGTCCGTCCCAGCCGCGGTTCCGCGCGCGACAGATTTATGATGCAGTTTATCGCCGCCGAATCATCGACTTATCCGCGATTTCCACGCTTCCCAGGCCGCTGCGCGAAAAACTGGCCTCCGAACTCCCCATCGGGCTTCCGGCTATCGAAAAACGGTTCGATTCGACCGACGGCACCCGCCGGTATCTGTTACACCTGGCCGACGGCAAGACCGTCGAAACGGTGTGGATGCCCGAGGGCGAGCGTTCCACCATCTGCATTTCAAGCCAGGTCGGCTGCCCTGTGAATTGTGCGTTTTGCCTGACCGCGCTCTTGGGATTGGAGCGCAATCTGACGGCCGGCGAGATCGTCGGCCAGGTGCTGCGCGCCGCCGCGGACAATTCGCTCGAAGCGAACGCGGACCGGGTGAACATCGTGATGATGGGGCAGGGCGAACCGCTGCTGAACCTCGCGGGCGTGATCAAAGCCACGCGCCTGTTGACCGATCCCGAAGGCATGGCGATCTCGCCGCGCCGCATCACGCTCTCCACTTCCGGCATCATTCCGAAAATCGTCGAAATGGCGCGCGAGCCCGTGCGCCCCAAATTGGCCATTTCACTCAACGCGTCGACAGAGGAGCAGCGCCGTGAGCTAATGCCGATCACGCGCAAGTATCATTTGAAGGTCCTTCTGGACGCCTGCCGGGAGTATCCGTTGAGAGCGTGGGAAAAGCTGACGTTCGAATACGTGCTGCTCAAGGGCGTCAACGATTCCGATGCGGACGCCCGGAGGGTTGTAAAGCTGCTCGCGAATCTGAACGCCAAGGTGAACCTGATCGCGCTCAATCCCGGTCCCGGAATCGATTTCGAAACGCCTTCAGCCGGGCGCGTCGCCTCGTTTCAGTCGATCGTGCGGAAGGCGATGCCATGCTTCATTCGCAAGCCGCGCGGCCTCGACGTCTTCGCGGCGTGCGGGCAGCTGAAGCGGATGGAACTCGTTGCGCTGGCGCCGTGACTCAGGCAAGCGGCAGGGTGAAATGAAACGTAGTCCCCTCGCCGCACTTGCTTTCGACCCAGATCTTGCCGCCCATCATCCGCACCAGGCGCTGCGAAATCGTCAAGCCTAAGCCCGTTCCGCCGAAGCGCCGGCTGATGGAGCCGTCGGCTTGCGAGAACGCCTGGAAAATGGCTTCCAGCTTGTCTTCCGCGATTCCGATTCCGGTGTCGTGCACCTCGAAATGCAGTTGGGAAGCGAGGCTGCGGACGCGCAGGCCGACTTCGCCCCGCGGTGTGAATTTGATCGCGTTTCCGACCAGGTTGACAATCACCTGGCCCAGCCGCACCGGGTCGCCATGCACGGTCTGCGGAACCTCGGCTTCGGTTTCGCAGCCTATATGCAGCCCCTTCTGCTGCGCCGCCACCGACATCATCTTCATCGTCTCCGCTACGGTCTCCCGCAGATCGAAATCCATGGGATCGAGCTCCAGCTTCCCCGCCTCGATCTTCGAAAAATCGAGCACATCGTTGATGACGCGCAGCAGCGTCTCGCCCGATTGCCGGATGGTTTCCAGGTAATCGCGCTGTTCTTCGGTAAGCTCGGTTTCAAGCGCCAGCGCTGTCATTCCCAGCACGCCGTTCATCGGCGTGCGGATTTCATGACTCATGTTGGCGACGAACTCGCTTTTGGCGCGGTTGGCCGCTTCGGCCGCTTCGGCGGCGCGGACCCACTCCTGCTCGGCGCGCTTGCGGTCCGTGATGTCGATGAAGGTGCCCTCGACGCGCCCGGGCCCGCTTTCGTCCAGCGTGAAACTCGCCAGGACCCAGACGAGCTCGCCATTGGTGCGGCGCAGCTGCGTCTCGACGTTGCGGATGGTTTTTTCCGCCTTGAGCCGCTCGATCAGCCTGGCGCGCTCTTCCGGATTGACGTAGCTCGCCTGCACATGCGGCCGGTCCTGGAGCGAGTAGCCGAGCATTTCGGCGAACGCGGCATTGCAATGGAGAATCTCCCCGTCCACGGTAGTTCGAATCACCCCGCATTGGTTGTTTTCAAACAGGCGGCGATAGCGCCGCTCGGAACGCCGTAGATCTTCCTCCGCCCGCAACCGGTCGCCGATATCGTGCGAGATGCTGGCGAGCCCGGTGATGGCGCCGCGGGAATCGCGAATCGGAAAAAGCGAAAGAGCGATATCCACCGGCGCGCCGTTTTTTTTCATCCGGACGGTTTCAAAGCGCGAAATGGTCTCGCCATTCCCGATGCGCTCGATCAGTCCCAGGGATTCCGACAGCCGATCGGGCGGCACGATGATCCTGATGTGCCTGCCGATGGCTTCCGCGGCGGAAAATCCGTACACGTTCTCCGCACCCTTGTTCCAGCTCAGAATGATTCCCTCCGGCGTCATTCCCAGGATCGCGTCGTCCGAGGATTCGACGATGGACGCCAGAAATTGCGACGCGCGCTCCGCCGATTTTGCATCGGTGATATCGCGAATGACCGCCGCGCACCCGGCGAATTTCCCCTGCGAGTCCTGAACCGGGCTGATGCTGAGCGAGATGTTCCGCCGCGTGCCGTCGCCCCGCAGCGCCAGGCCTTCGAACGCCGCGACCGCTTCCCCCCTTGCCAGCTGCGCGTACTTGTTGCGAACGTCGTCCCAACGCTCCGATGGAACCAGCATCGAAATCGGTTTCCCCAGCACCTGCTCGGACCGGTATCCGTACAAGCGTTCCGCCGCGGGGTTGCAGCTTACCACAATCTCCTCCGCGTCGGTGCCCAGAACCGCGTCGGTCGAGGAATGGATCACCTGCGCCATGAAGCGCAACCATTCCTCCGCTTTTCGAAGGCCGCTCACGTCCTGTTTAATCGCGATAAAATGCGTGGGCTTGCCCGATTCGCCGCCAAGCGGCATCACCGTCATCTGTTCCGTGTACTGCACTCCGTCTTTCCGCTGGTTGACGATATCGCCGTTCCAGGTGTTGCCCGCCAGGATGGTCTGCCAGAAGTTCTCGTAAAATTCGCGATCCTGCCGGCCGGATCGCAACAGCCGCGGTGTCTGCCCGATCGCCTCCTCCAAGGTGTAGCCGGTCATTTCCGTGAACGCCGGATTCACGAAAAGGATGCGCCCCTCACCGTCGGTGATCACCACCGCTTCGCGAACGCCGCGGATCGCCGCCGCAAGACCCTCGCTCCCCAGGACCGGGACAGGCGCGGCCGGTTGCGACTCGTTATCTAGCAAAATTTGTCCCATTCCAACCTTCGACCGCAAGTCCATCACCATATCGTCGAATTACGAAAAGCACTCCACACTTTGGGGAGAAATTAGGGTGATTCCCATGGCGCCTCAAATCTATCGCCGGCAATTGCGCCATGCTACGGCGAACGCCTGAAGCGAAATGGCGCAACCCGACCCAGTCCGCGGCTCCCATTCTGGCATCCTATGAGGCATGAATATCGGAATCCTGGGAAGCGGCACTGTCGGCGGAACGCTGGGCGAACGATGGGCAAAGCTCGGCCACCATGTCTTGTTCGGATCGCGCGAGCCGGACAAGCTCGGCGATTTAGTCCAACGATCGGGTCCCACCGCCCGTGCCGCCACGCTGGCCGAAACCGTGCAGTCGGCCGAAGTAGTCGTCGTGACGCTGCCGTGGGGCGCGGCGAAAGGAGTGCTTCAGTCGCTCGATCTCAACGGTAAGATCGTGTTCGATTGCATGAATCCGCTGTTGCGCGATCTTTCGGGCCTGGAATTGGGCACCACGACGTCGGCGGGCGAGAAGGTCGCCGAGTGGGCGCAGGGCGCGAAAGTGGTGAAGATTTTCAACACCACTGGCTATAACAACATGGCCGATCCGAAGTTCGGCAACCAGAACGCGTCCATGTTTTATTGCGGCGACGATGCACAGGCGAAGGAAGCGGCAAAAAAGCTCGCCTCCCAACTGGGCTTCGATCCGGTGGACTCGGGTCC
>JASHWA010000286.1 GCA_030044325.1 Bryobacteraceae bacterium | reverse complement strand
GCGATTGCGCCAGTTCAGCGGTGCTTTCGCCGTCGCCGGCGCGGCGCAGGATCAAACGTTCTCTATCGGTGAGAGGATCTTTCTCCGCGCTCCAGATCTGTGAGGCGAGCTGGGGATCGACGACGCGTTCCCCGCGGCTGACCTTCCGGACCGCGTCGGCGAGCTCTTCCGAGGGCCGGTCCTTGAGCAGATACGCTGAGGCTCCTGCTTCGAGGGCCCGGCGCAGATATCCCGGGCGCGCAAAGGTCGTGAGAATCAGGACGCGTATCTCCGGGTAAAGCTCTTTCACGCGGGCGGTGAGCTCGAGTCCGGTCATCTTCGGCATCTCGATATCCGCGATCAAAATGTCCGGCCGCTGTTTTCCGACGGCTTGAAACGCCTGTTCTCCATCCGAAAAAGATCCGAGCACCTCGATATCGGGTTCGATGGAGAGCAGCGCTGCGAGCGCGCCCCGCAGCATGCCCTGGTCTTCCGCCAGCACCACGCGGATCTTCGAGCTCAAGGCGTTTCCGCCTTCATGATCTGTGACGCCGGCTGTGCTTGTGGCAGGGTCACCTCAAGGCTGGTTCCTCCATTTGCCACGGCTGTCAGTTTCAGCGTTCCGGTCATGGATTGAAGCCGCTCCCGCATCCCGCGCAGGCCATTGCCTTCACGGATGTGCCCGCCGAGCCCATCGTCTTGAACGGTGAATTGAATGGTGCCGTCCTTTTCAACCAGCGCCACGCGGCAGATGCTTGCGTGCGCATGGCGGACGATGTTGGTTACGGCTTCGCGCAGGGCAAGCGAAAGCACGTGGACCTGGCTCGACGAGAGATTCAGCGGCTCAAGAGCCGTGGTCAGTTGGATATCGGCGGAAAGCAGGCTTCGCCGCGCGCGGCCGATCTCGGCGTCGAGTGCTTCGGCGCGATAGCCGGACACGGCTTCTCTGACTTCGGCGAGAGCGGTGCGAGCGGTCTGCTCGGCTTCCACAATCTCAGTCCGGGCGCGATCCGAGTCGTGGGCGAGAAGCCGGCGCGCGAGATCGAGCTTCACCGCAATCACCGTCAGGGTGTGGCCGAGAAGATCGTGCAGGTCGCGTGCGATGCGCTCACGCTCGGCTTCCTGCGAGAGACGTTGGATCTCGGAATTGGCGCGCTTCAGAAAACAAGTGGTGCGTGCCTGCTGCGCGAAGGCGAAGTTACTCAGCCCGATTATCGCGGCGGCGAAGAGGACGCTTTCCACCGTGGCAAAAGGGTGACCGAGGAATCGAGTCTCCACCACGACTCCGGCCACCGTCGCAGCCAGCACCAGGAATACGGTGCGCAAGCGGGTGAGGAAAAGACAAACCATCGCGAAAGGGTACACAAAAATCGCGCTCGCGTCGTCGTTCAGCCGGAAGCCGAGCGGGTAATAGACAAACGCCATCAGAAAAAACAACACAAACGCCGCGATCTGCGGGCGCTCCGTGAGGTTCGCGACCAGATAATAAAGGACCAAAAAGCCTGCGTAACAGACCGCGACCTCCATCCACACGGCGAAGGGGTGCCCATACGCCAGCACGAGAAAGAAATATACGGAATAGAGCAAGCCCAACCAGCGCAGGACAGAACGGCCACGGAACTCCAGGTTCAAGCCGGTGGTCGGTGCGCCCGGCGCGGCCGCGTTTCGTTCTGCGCGTGGCTGCCCTTCGCTCATACCGTCATCATGCCACTCCGCAAACCGTTCCGGGACCCAAAGGTGTCAGGTCGAACGGATGACAAGTGTCATACTGATCCCTGTCATTGCTCATTCGTGATAGCCGCTACTGGTTTGGCATGGCGGTCCGGCGCATTCTGTTCTCACCGCCGGAGAGCGATTATGAATCTCGAATTCTTCTTTAGTGCACTGACAGATGTATGGGTGGTAGGGGAACTCCTCATCGCCCTGTTCACAACGACGCACCAGGGCCAGGGCAAGATCCACGACCGCGGAACGCAGATGATTCTGTGGGTGGTTCTGATCGGGTCGTTCAAGATCGAGGAGTGGATGCACAAGTTCTTCCCGATCGACATGCCGGGGAGTTCCACCTGGCTGGCGCCGGCGGCCTTTGGGAT
Source organism: Bryobacteraceae bacterium (assembly GCA_030044325.1). GTDB lineage: Bacteria > Acidobacteriota > Terriglobia > Bryobacterales > Bryobacteraceae > Palsa-187. Next base: position 2,101 of record JASHWA010000286.1, on the reverse strand, counting down.
CCTGATTCTCGGTTTGGGAGTTCGTTTCGTGGCGATCGTCACGCTGGGCAGAGCCTTCAGCGCCAACGTCGCGATGCGCGTGGGGCAGGGATTACAGCGACGCGGACTTTATCGCCTGGTCCGTCATCCTTCCTATCTCGGCCTGGAACTGATTCTGGTTGCTCTGGCCCTTCACTCACGCACGTGGGCCTGTTTTGCGGTCGCGCTGGTTCCACCGACGCTGGCCGTTTTGTATCGCATGCATGTTGAAGAGACGGCGCTGCGCCTGGCGTTTGGAGCCGATTACGAAGACTACAGCCGAAGCACCAAGCGCCTGATTCCGGGCGTGTATTGAGGTGTCCCGCACGCGAGTGAGATCGCGAGGAACGTTGCACGGAGTCTCATACGGGCTCCAAACGGGGATGGAGCGCGTTGGCTTTAGTCCGCCGGGGGAAATCGCGGGTTGCCGCGGCGGGCGCAGATGGAATAATCGAGGGCGCCGAAGAACTGGCTGCGGAATCTTTCCGGCAATTCGGCGAGCGCGGGCATGCTTTCGACCGCCGGCGAGAGCCACTCGACTTCCAGATTCACGAATCCCGCCTCTTCCAAATAAAATCCGAGCAGGCGCGCGGGGATGGGGCGCGTGTGCGTGGGATCGAGATAAAAGTGACTCGCATAGATCGCCAGGCATTCGGGATTGGGCGTTTCGATGGCGAGGAGCGCGCCGTCCTTCATTTTTCGCGCGAGAAGGCCGATTAGATCGGGCAGGCGCTGGGGCGCGATGTGCTCGACCACCTGCGAGCAGTACACGCCGCCGAGCGAAAAATCGGCGAGACTTTCAAGATACGAAAATAATTCGGCGCGCTCGGCCGGGAGACCTTTGGCGAGGCACACGCCGACGCACTCCTCGCTGTGATCGATGCCGCGCGCGTCGATGCCGGCTTCGCGCGCAATTTCCAGGAATTCGCCGCGGCCGCAGCCCAAATCGAGAACGCCGGATGCGCCGGCGAACTTCGCCGCGTAACGTTGTTGCTGCTCTTTGATCTGCTGTTCCGGCCCACGGAAGTTTTCGGCAAAGCGCAGCCAGTCGAGCGCGACGGGCTGGATGCGGGTTTCCTTGGCCGGCAGAACTTCATCGAGGGCGCGCTGGGCGACGGCTTTCTGGCGCACGATTTTGAGCTCGTCGTGAATCACCTTCTGATATTCGGCGCGAATGTATTCGAGATCGCGCCACAGGCGCTTCTGGATATCTTCGGAATAACGGTCGAGGGCGCCTTCGAAATCGGCGTGCTGCTGGCGCGCGAGCTCGCGCAGGCTCTGCTCCATCAGCGTGACGCGATGCGTGAAGGCGGCCTGCAATTCGGAGATGGTGCGCAGCATGCGGATCTGGTGATGATCGTGATCCTGCTCCCAGCCGACGCGCCATTGAAGCCAGTGCTGGCGGACATCCTTCAATTCTCTAGCCTCGTCGCCGAGCAAGCGCAACTCGTCCTGATGCAAGCGCTGCAACTGCTCGAAATCGCCCGCGTGCCGGTCCATCCATTCCGCGTGCTCGCGGCGCGATTGGTGAATCTGCTGCGCCAGGATCAGGAGGCCGCGATTGACATCGGTGAGCGCCTCGATGGCGGCCTGCACGCACTCGATCACGCCGCGATTGAACTCGACCTGTTCGCGGACGTGCCAGTCGAGGGCGCGCGCGATCATTTTTTTCGCGGACTGGACGATGCGGTTGGCGATTCCGCCGCGGCGCGGGTTCACGGTCCCGATGGAGGCGACTTTGGCTTCGGCGGCATCGCGGGCGTGCACCAGCGGCATGAGGTCGGCGAGGGCGAGGCCATCGATTCCGAGCGAGCTTTCGGGATGGCGCGCGCGCACGCGGTTGCGCACCTCGCGAAGCGCGGCGGTCAGTTCGTCATCCTGCACGTTTGCGGCTCCAATTTGCAGTGATTTTCGTAGAAATTCCGCCTCTCGGCGCGAATTCGCCGATTAATTCCGCGGAAACCGGCCTGGCCGCCGTGACGATATCGTCGAGCATGCGATTGACCGCGTTTTCCTGAAAAATCCCCAGGTTGCGGTAAGCGAGCGTGTACATTTTGAGCGATTTGAGCTCCAGGCAGAGCTT